>NZ_JAESPG010000024.1:0-109180 GCF_016756915.1 Pseudomonas sp. HB05 | reverse complement strand
GCGGATGAAGGCATCGACCTGGTCCGGACAGCGGTCAGCCATACCTTGTCCGCCAACGTCGAGAATGCAGTGTTGCTCGGTATCGCCGCGCTCAACCTCACCGGCAACGCATCAAATAACAGCCTGATCGGCAACGCCGCGGCGAACGTGCTCAATGGCATGGACGGTGCGGATACCCTCGACGGCGGCGCCGGCATCGACACCCTCATCGGTGGCACCGGCAACGACACCTACGTGGTCGACAACCTCAAGGATGTGATCAGCGAAACCAGCACCTCGGCCAGCGAAATCGACAGCGTGCGTTCCTCGGTGAGCTGGACCCTGGGCAGCAACCTGGAAAACCTCACGCTGACCGGCGTTGCCGCGATCAACGGCAGCGGCAACGCGCTGGACAACGTGCTGATCGGCAACGCCGCCGCCAACGTGCTCAACGGCTTGGGCGGCGCGGATAGCCTGGACGGCGGCGCCGGCAACGACACCTATTACGTCGACAACCTCGGCGACACGGTGATCGAGCGCGGTGCGGCGCTGACTGAGATTGACAGCGTTGTTTCGTCCATCAGCTACGCCCTGGGCGCCAATCTGGAAAACCTGACATTGGGCGGCGCCGGCAGCATCAACGCTACCGGTAACGCGCTGAACAACCGCATCACCGGCAACGCTGGCGCCAACGTCCTCGACGGTGGCCTCGGCATCGACACGCTGGTCGGCGGCACGGGCAACGACACCTACGTGGTCGACAACCTCAAGGATGTGATCAGCGAAACCAGCACCTTGGCTGGCGAGATCGACAGCGTACGTGCCTCGGTCAACTGGGCGCTGGGCGCCAACCTGGAAAATCTCACGCTCACCGGCAGCGCTAACCTCAACGGCACCGGCAACGCGTTGAACAACGTGCTGACCGGCAACGCTGGCAATA
Organism: Pseudomonas sp. HB05; assembly: GCF_016756915.1. NCBI lineage: Bacteria > Pseudomonadati > Pseudomonadota > Gammaproteobacteria > Pseudomonadales > Pseudomonadaceae > Pseudomonas > Pseudomonas sp. HB05. The sequence continues at coordinate 108,261 of NZ_JAESPG010000024.1, read as the reverse complement.
ACTTGCTCGATGGCCTCGCCGGGCGCGATACCTTGGTTGGTGGCGCCGGCAACGACACGTATACCCTCGACAACGCAGGAGACAGCGTCGTAGAGCTGGCGGATGAAGGCATCGACCTGGTCCGGACAGCGGTCAGCCATACCTTGTCCGCCAACGTCGAGAATGCAGTGTTGCTCGGTATCGCCGCGCTCAACCTCACCGGCAACGCATCAAATAACAGCCTGATCGGCAACGCCGCGGCGAACGTGCTCAATGGCATGGACGGTGCGGATACCCTCGACGGCGGCGCCGGCATCGACACCCTCATCGGTGGCACCGGCAACGACACCTACGTGGTCGACAACCTCAAGGATGTGATCAGCGAAACCAGCACCTCGGCCAGCGAAATCGACAGCGTGCGTTCCTCGGTGAGCTGGACCCTGGGCAGCAACCTGGAAAACCTCACGCTGACCGGCGTTGCCGCGATCAACGGCAGCGGCAACGCGCTGGACAACGTGCTGATCGGCAACGCCGCCGCCAACGTGCTCAACGGCTTGGGCGGCGCGGATAGCCTGGACGGCGGCGCCGGCAACGACACCTATTACGTCGACAACCTCGGCGACACGGTGATCGAGCGCGGTGCGGCGCTGACTGAGATTGACAGCGTTGTTTCGTCCATCAGCTACGCCCTGGGCGCCAATCTGGAAAACCTGACATTGGGCGGCGCCGGCAGCATCAACGCTACCGGTAACGCGCTGAACAACCGCATCACCGGCAACGCTGGCGCCAACGTCCTCGACGGTGGCCTCGGCATCGACACGCTGGTCGGCGGCACGGGCAACGACACCTACGTGGTCGACAACCTCAAGGACGTCGTCAGCGAAACCAGCACCCTGGCTGCTGAAGTCGACAGCGTACGGGCCTCGGTCAACTGGGTGCTGGGCGCCAACCTGGAAAACCTCACGCTGACCGGCAGCGCCAACCTCAACGGCAGCGGCAACGCGTTGAACAACGTGCTGACCGGCAACGACGGAAACAACCTGCTGGACGGCCTCGCCGGGCGCGATACCTTGGTCGGTGGCGCGGGTAACGACACGTATACCCTCGACAACGCGGGTGACAGCGTCGTAGAGCTTGCGGATGAAGGCATCGACCTGGTCCGGACAGCGGTCAGCCATACCTTGTCCGCCAACGTCGAGAATGCAGTGTTGCTCGGCGTCGCCGCGCTCAACCTCACCGGCAACGCATCAAATAACAGCCTGATCGGCAACGCCGCGGCCAACGTGCTCAATGGCATGGACGGTGCGGACATCCTCGACGGCGGCGCCGGCATCGACACCCTCATCGGTGGCACCGGCAACGACACCTACGTGGTCGATAACCTCAAGGACGTCATCAACGAAACCAGCACCTCGGCCTTGGAAATCGACAGCGTCCGCTCCTCGGTGAGCTGGACCCTGGGCAGCAACCTGGAAAACCTCACGCTGACCGGTGTTGCCGCGATCAACGGCAGCGGCAACGCGCTGGACAACGTGCTGATCGGCAATGCCGCCGCCAACGTGCTCAACGGTGGCGCAGGCAACGATCGCCTCGATGGCGGTGCTGGCAACGACACCCTGATTGGCGGGGTGGGGACCGACACCCTGACGGGCGGCGTCGGAGCTGATCGTTTCGTTTTCAGTTCGTTGAGTGAGTTGGGCAAGGACGGGGCGGGCGACGTCATCCTCGATTTCAGCCGCCTGCAAGGCGACAAGATCGATCTGTCGAAACTGGATGCCAATGCGCTGACGCCACTGTTCAACAAGTTCAGCTTTGTCGATGTAGGTGATTTCACTGGCGCGGGGCAGTTGCGCTTCGTTGATCATGTGCTCTATGGCAACGTCAACGATGATCTGGGCGCGGACTTCGAAATCCAGTTGGTCGGTGTCAATACCTTCAACGCCAACGATCTGGTCGCCTGAAAACAAGTTCGGGGCTCGGTGAAAACACACCCGGGCCCCGAACATTCCCTTCGGGATTCGGATCAGAACAGTTGGGTGAACAACCAGTAAAGGCTGCCGGACAACAGGATGGCGGCTGGCAGCGTGAGCACCCAGGCCATCAGCAGGTTGCGGATCGTGCGCATCTGCAGGCCACCGCCGTTGGCGACCATCGTACCGGCCACACCCGAGGAAAGCACATGGGTGGTGGACACCGGCAGGCCGAACACGTCGGCAGCGCCAATGGTCAGCATCGCGACCGTTTCAGCCGAGGCGCCTTGGGCGTAGGTGAGGTGCGACTTGCCGATTTTCTCTCCCACCGTCACCACGATGCGTTTCCAGCCGACCATGGTGCCCAGGCCAAGGGCGATGGCCACGGCGATCTTCACCCATAGCGGAATGAACCGCGTCGAATTGTCGATCTGCTGCTTGAACAGTTGCAGCTTGTCCCGGGTGTCGGCGTCAAAGTCGCCGACCTTGTTCTTGTCCATCAGGCGAATGGTTTCGCTGGTCAGGTACATGTCGTTGCGCACGTTGCCCACGGCTTCGACGGGCACCTTCGCCAGCGAGCCGTAGCCTTTGACCTCGGCACCGATGCTGCCGGTCATCGCGGCAAGGGCCGGCACCAGTTGGGGCGTAGCCTGCTTGCTGCTGACGTAGGCGGACAGGATAGGGCGCGGATCGGCCGGCGCCGGCGAGGGCGAATGCTTGACCAGGGCTTGTTGCGTGACTTCAGCCACCGCGGCGAATTGAAGTGCCTGGTCGGCAGGCATCGTGCGGTTGAGCGCATACGCCATTGGCAGAGTACCCACCAGGATCAGCATGATCAGGCCCATGCCTTTCTGGCCATCGTTGGAACCGTGGGCGAACGAAACGCCGGTACACGTCAGGATCAGCAGGCCGCGAATCCACCAAGGTGGCGGTGTGTTGCCTTCAGGTGCCTTGTACAGCGCGCGATTCTTGACGAAAGCCCGCAGCGCCAGCAACAGCAACGCGGCGCAACCGAAGCCTACCAGCGGTGACAAAAGCAGCGCGTAGCCGATCTTGGTCGCCTGGGCCCAGTCCACCCCACTGGTGCCATCGCGACCGTGCATCAGCGCATTGGCGACGCCGACGCCGATGATCGAACCAATCAGCGTGTGGGAAGACGAGGCCGGCAGGCCCAGCCACCAAGTGCCGAGGTTCCAGAGGATCGCGGCGATCAGCAACGCGAAGATCATGGCGAAACCGGCGGAGGAACCGACCTGCAGGATCAGCTCCACCGGCAGCAAGGCGATGATGCCGAAAGCCACCGCGCCACTGGACAGCAACACCCCAAGGAAATTGAAGAAACCCGACCAGGCCACCGCGAAATTGGGGGCCATGGAGTTGGTATAGATAACCGTGGCCACGGCGTTGGCGGTGTCGTGGAAACCGTTGACGAACTCAAAGCCCAGCGCGATCAGCAGCGCGACACCCAGCAGCAGGAACGGTGTCCACGTGGTCACCACGGTGCCGAGCTCGTTCATGTCGTGCATCAAGCTGTAGGCAGTGAACAAAAGGCCGATGCCCAGCACCGCGAAAAAAATCGCCAGGGTCATCATGCTCGGTTTGCGATCCAGCTGCGGTCTCGAAGGGGAGGCGACCGAGCCCGACAGGTTGGAAGCCAGGGTAGGCGTTGTCATGGTGGGAAACTCGCGAAATAGGAGGCATTCCCGATCCTAGTCGCACTTTGTTACAAAGCGGTGATGGTGGTAATTCCGGGATTGTTTCATCGGTGAAACGTTTTTTTGCTGATGATCGCAGCAAGTTCAGTAACGGTTCCGGTGAAGCCTGTCGGACAGACTACGGTTCTGGCGAACAAAGCATGGCGTGATCAATTAGATGTCGATCAAAATCAAAACTGTTGACGTTTATGATTATGCTCATCATCATAGATTTGCCCGACACGCTTCGATGCCGGCCCCGACCCTGCTGCCCGAGGAAAACTTCATGACAATCAACAAACCCGTAGCTTTGGTAACAGGCGCTTCGTCCGGTATCGGAGAGGCCATCGCCGTCAAGCTCGTTGCGGCGGGCTACAAGGTCTATGGCACCAGCCGCAGAGGCGTCCAGTCGGATCAACGGCCGTTTGCCATGCTGGCGCTGGACGTGACCGAGGATGCCTCTGTCGAGCACGCTGTGCAGGAGTTGTTGCAGTTGGAGGGCCGTATCGATCTGCTGGTCAACAATGCCGGTTTCGGGCTCGCGCCTGCGGCGGCGGAAGAGAGCTCCATCGAGCAGGCCAAGGCGGTTTTCGATACCAATTTCATGGGCGTTGTCCGGATGACTCGCGCTGTTGTGCCCCACATGCGGCGCCAGGGCAGCGGTCGCATCATCAACATCGGTTCGATCCTCGGCGTCGTGGCCGTGCCTTATGTGGCGCTCTACGTCGCGAGCAAACATGCGGTAGATGGCTATTCTCAAGCCCTGGACCACGAACTGCGCACCCATGGCATCCGGGTCACTGTGATCGAACCCGGCTATACCCGGACCTCGTTCGAAAGCAACAGCCTGGAGGCTGACGCCAAGCTGGACCTGTACGAAGATATTCGCGTAAAGGTCACCAAAGTCGTCAACCAGGCGATGGCGACCGCCGAAAGCGCAGATGTGGTGGCTCACGTGGTGCTCAAGGCGGCGCGGGCCGAGCGTCCCAAGCTGCGCTATACCGCTGGCAAGGCGGCGGCGCAGTTGCAATGGATGCGTCGCTTCGCCCCGGCTGGCGTTCTGGATACGGGTATCCGCAAAGCCATGCAGCTTGCGTGAGTCTGCCCCGTCCAGCCGCTTGCCCGTAGTCCCAATCCTTCAATCGAACAGGAAACATGACAATGACTTTCAAGGCGCTGCTCACCACTAAAGCCGACGATGTGATTTCCACCCGCCTGGTCGATTTCAAGGATGAGGACCTGATGGCCGGCGACGTTACCGTGGCGATCGAGTACTCGACGGTGAATTACAAGGACGCCATGGCCCTCAGCGGGCGTTCGCCGGTCATCCGCCAGTTCCCGTTGATTCCGGGCATCGACTTCGCCGGCATCGTCGAAACGTCGAGCCACGCCGGTTTCCAAACTGGTGATCGGGTGCTGGTCAATGGCTGGGGGCTGAGCCAGACCCACCACGGTGGCTTTGCCCAGAAGGCGCGGGTGAGTGGCGACTGGCTGGTGAAAATCCCGGAGGCGTTTTCAACCCAACAAGCCATGGCCATCGGCACCGCCGGCTACACGGCGATGCTCAGCGTCCTGGCGCTGGAACACGGCGGCCTGACACCCGAGCGCGGCGATATCCTGGTGACCGGTGCCAATGGCGGCGCCGGCTCGGTGGCGATCGCGTTGTTGTCCGGCCTGGGTTATCGGGTGATCGCCTCGACCGGACGGCAGGAAGAGGCCGACTACCTGCGCGACTTAGGTGCGGCCGAAATCATCGATCGCCGCACCTTGTCAGAGCCCGGCGCGCCGATTGCGAAGGAGCGTTGGGCGGGTGTCATCGACTCGGTCGGCAGCCATACCTTGGCCAATGCCTTGGCCCAGACCCAGTACCGCGGGGTTGTCGCTGCCTTCGGCCTGGCCCAGGGCGCGGACCTGCCCGGCTCGGTGCTGCCGTTTATCCTGCGCAACGTGACCCTGGCGGGTATCGACTCGGTAAACGCTCCGCAAGCTGCGCGCTTGCAGGCCTGGTCGCGACTGGCCCGGGATCTTGACGTCAACAAGCTAGCCCGCACCACCCAGGTGATTGGCTTGGCCGAGGTTCCGGCGGTGGCTGCCCGGGTGTTGCAAGGGCAGGTTCGCGGGCGCACGGTCGTCGACGTGAACGCATGAACACTCGATAAGGAGGCATTCCATGACGTTGCCAAGGCCCCTGGTCGTCACAGCATGCGGCGCAAGACGTCGCTGCGAGGGTCGCGGTCGAAGAACCGGTGCTTGAGGGCACCGGCGATGTGCACCAGGACCAGGCCGAGCAGGGTATAGGCGAGTACCTTGTGCAGCCACTGGAAGACCACGAACCAATCGTCATTCTTGCCAAGAAGCTCCGGAAGGTTCACGCCAAAAAAGAACACCCCATCGCTCATCGTGTAGGTGCTCGACATCGAATAGCCCATCAACGGCACGATCACCAGCAGGGCATACAGGGTGCGGTGCGCCAGCCTTGATGAAACTCTCTCATACCGCGCCAATGTCTCCGGCGGTTGCGGCAGCCTGGGCGTGCTTATGCGCAGGGCGATCTGGATCAGGACCACCAGGAACACCAATACCCCAAAGGATTTGTGCCACGGGTAGTACAGCTCATATTTGCTCGCCACTTCGTCATTCAGCCCGGTCATGTGCCAGCCGGCCCAGAGGAGGCCTGCGACGAGCAAGGCGCGCACCCAGTGCAAAATACGCAGGGACGTCGGATACCGATCAATTATTGTTTGATTTGCCGGATTCATCGCGGTCTCTCCAAGGATCATCAACGCATCGAAATGCACCTCGAACGGCCCCTGCCAGCTCGCATTGCAGGGCCGTTCGGTCAGTGCGGGTTTTGTTCTCAGCCGGGCAGCAACACGGTGATGACCTTCTCTTCGGTGTAGGCCTGTGCGCCGCTGAACCCGCCTTCACGCCCGATGCCGCTGGACTTGACGCCGCCCCAAGGCAGGTTGGCGTCCAGCGGGCTCCAGCAATTGACGCCGACGGCACCGGCCTTCACCGCGGCGGCCACGCGATGGGCTCGCACCAGGTCGGCCGTCCAGACCGTGGCCGCCAGGCCGTAAGTGGAGTCGTTGGCCAGCGCGATCGCCTCTTCTTCGCTGTCGAACGTGATCACCGTGCCTACGGGGCCGAAGATCTCGTCCCGGGCGATCGCCATGTCATTGCGGGCATTGGCGAAAATCGTCGGCTGGACGAACCAGCCCTGGCCAGCATTCGATACGCCGCCCGCCAATAGCGAGGCGCCTTGTTCGATGCCCAGTTGGATGTAGCGGTTGACGCGGTCGAATTGCGCCTTCTTGGCCACCGGGCCCATCTGGACGCCAGGCTGGCGTGGGTCGCCGACCTTGACTGCGCGCGCGGCGTCGGCGAGCGCGGCGGCGAAGCGTTCGGCGATGCCGCGCTGGACCAGGATGCGCGAGCCGGCCGCGCAGATTTGTCCCTGATTGGCGAACAGGCCGAGGGAGCAACCGAAGAGCGCGTCGTCGAAGGAGGCATCGTCGAAGACAATCTGCGGACTCTTGCCGCCCAGCTCCAATGCCACGCGCTTGAACAACACACCGGCGGTGCGCTGGATCTCGCGCCCGGCCTCGGGGCTGCCGGTGAAGCTGATCTTGGCCACGTGCGGGTGCTCGCACAGGGCGCGGCCGACCTCGTCGCCGTAGCCGGTGACGACGTTGATGACACCGTCGGGGAAGCCCGCTTGCTGAGCCAGCGCCGCCAGGTGCAGGGCCGATTGCGGTGTCTCTTCGGAGGGCTTGATGACCACTGTGCAGCCCGCCGCCAACAACGCGGCGAGCTTCCAGACGGTGATCATCAGTGGTGAGTTCCAGGGGACGATGGCACCGACCACACCCACCGGTTCCCGCACCGTGTATGACAGGGTCTTGGTGCCGAAATAGCCACCGGTGGGAATGGTGCGCCCTTCGAGCTGATTCGCCCAGCCGGCGGCGGCACGCAGGTTGGCGATCGCGTTGGGGATGTCCAGCCGGCGTGGTTCGACCGGTGAACGGCCGATGGCGTTGGCGTCCAGGTCGGCCAGCAATTCGGTGTCGCGCTCGACCAGGTCAGCCAGTTTCGACAGCAGCCGACCGCGCTGGGCTCCGTCGAGTTGGCTCCAGGCGCCATGCTCAAGTTGCCGGCGTGCCGCGCTCACCGCGCGGTCCACGTCCTCGGCGGTGCCGCGGGCGGTGCTGCCGTAGGTCTGTTCTGTCACCGGATCGACGAGCGCGATGCGACGACCGTCCGAAGCTTCGAAGGTCGTGCCTTCGATGAAGTGATTGAAATGCTGGGTCATTTTTGCGATCCGTAATGAGGTGAGATGGACACTCAAGCCTTCAAGGAGGCCAGGGCATCGCCAAAAATGTCCAAGGCCTTGAAGAACAGCGAACGAGGGATCGTCAGCGAGGGCATGACCCGCATCACGTTGCTGTAGCGACCGCAGGGAATCATCAGCACGCCGTGGTTCAGCAAGTAGCCCATGATCTGGCCGATCTTCGCCGGCGCCAGTGGCGCCTTGGTGATTGGGTCCTCCACCAGCTCGATTCCGATCATCAGGCCGCGACCGCGCACTTCGCCGATGAGGGGGCTGTCGAAGCCACGGATGCGCTCCTGGGCTTCGAGCCCGAGGGTGTGAGCACGGTTGAGCAGATCGAGTTCTGGATCCTGGAGAATGCTGATGTTGGTCAGGGCCACAGCGGCGGACAGCGAGTTGGCGGCAAAGGTGTTGGGCACCGATCCATCGGGAATCGCGGCCGCCAGGTCCGAGCGCATGATCAGGCCGGCCATGGGCAGGTCGCTGCCGATGCCTTTGCCGAAGGTGAGCATGTCGGGCTTCACGCCTGAGTGCTCGACCGCCCACATCTTGCCGGTGCGCCCGGCGCCGGACTGCACTTCGTCGACGATCAGCAACGCACCGCTGCGGTCGCAGGCCTGGCGCAACAACTGCAGGAACTCCGGTGAGGGAGGCACGTAGCCGCCTTCGCCCTGTACCGGTTCCACGATCACGGCGGCTACATCATCGGCGGCGGTGTAGGGCGTGTTGAGCAGGTAGTCCACGTATTCGCCGGCAATCTGCTCGGCGCTTTTGTGCGTGGTGTCGAACGGGAAACGATAGGCATAAGGGTAGGGCGCATGAATGACGCCACCCATCTGGGCACCGTAGCCCTTGCGGTAGGCCGTGCCCGTGGTCAGCGCGCCCGATGCGTTCCAGACGCCGTGGTAGCCGCCATGGAAAGCGATGATCTGATGGCGTCCGGTGATGCGCTTGGCGAACTTGATCGCGGCTTCCAGGGCATCGCTGCCGCTTTGCGTGAAGAAGGTGATGCAGTCGCCGCGCAGTCCGTCGGGCGCGATCTCGGCGATCTTGGCGGCCAGTTCGGTGCGCCGGGTGCTGTTGACTTCCAGGGCGTGCATCAACACTTCGGACTGTTCACGGATGGCCTGCACGACCTTCGGGTGGCAGCGGCCTACGCTGCTGACGCCCACGCCAGCGGACAAATCGATGTAGGTATTGCCATCCGGGTCCTTGAAAGTTGCGCCAAAGGCACGGTCCATGGCGACGGGCATGCGTGCGCCGCCGCGCGCCATCGACTCGGTACGCGCCGACAATGCCAGGGCCTCGGTGGTCTTGGGGCCGGGGATGGTGGAAATGATCCGCGGGGCGTCCGCGAAATGTAGGGATTCAAGTTTGGCTTCACTCATGACGGTCTCTCAGGATGTCGATTTTCAGTGTTTCGATCATCCCCGCCGCCTGTTCGCAGCCGTTAGCCCGAATCGGCACATTGCCAGTGTCGTTGGAGCACTAAAGTGAGCGGTGTACTTTTCAAGCCGCGTCGCCATTGACGCCTGATCCCTGTGGCGAGGGAGCTGCTCCCGCTCGGTGGCGCAGCCGCCGCAAAAGTGAGCGATGCCGTGTGTTGACGGCGTCGTTTGGGACTGCTCCGCAGCCCAGCGGGAGCAAGCTTCCTCGCCACAGGGATTGGTTGCGACAGGAACCTGTTGGTAGCAGTCTTCGTGCATTCACAGAGAAGGCTGTAGCGATCAAACAAAATTTGCGGAATTCTCTTATTGTGAGAATATCGGCCAGGAAGGCGCTCAAACAACAAGAACATTGGCCGAGGCGTTCGTCATCATGAAGTATCTCAACATCAGCCGGTTCCATGACATTCATGTTCATGCCGCCACCGTCCAGGAATGGAGCCAGGACTACAACCAGTTGACCGCCGGCTCGGCCGAGAGCTCGCTCATCCAGTTGACGACGGCGCGTTGCCATGTTTTTCGCGAGCAGATCAACCAGCGCGTCGTGCAGCACGGCGTGGCCCCACGGGGCAAGATGTGTTTTGCCGTGCCCATCACCGTCCCGGGTTCGGTCCGGATGCAGGGAAGGGAAGTGGACGACAGCAGCCTGTTCTTTCTCCACGGTGGCGAGGAGTTCATGTTCCATATGCCGATGGGCATGGAGCTGCTGGCCATTACGTTCGAGCGCGAGCTGTTCGAACAAGCGTTGGCGAAAACCGAATCGGCCAAGGACATCGGCCAGTTGCTGCGGCAACCGGTGATCAGGGTGTCGACCCAGCGCTACGCAGGTGCTCGCCGTCGAATGCTGGCGGCATTTTCCCAGGCGCTGTTGAGCGAAGAAGATGAGGTTGCCCAGGACCGGGAATTGCAGCTGGAACAGACCATGCTCGGCGAGTTGCTGCAACTGATGACCGACCCCGCTTGCGACAAACAGCAGCGCACGCCAAGTTCCACACGCAGTTACATCGTCGAAAAGTGCCATCGCTTGGCGACCGCGCAGCTGAACAACGTGCCCAGCGTCGATGAGTTGTGCCAGCGTCTCCAGGTAAGCCGGCGCACCGTGCAGAACAGCTTTCGCGCGGTCGCCGAGACGACGCCGATCAATTACCTGCGCTCCGTCAGGCTCAATGGCGTACGCCGGACGCTGATGTCGACCCGGGCGTCCCATCTATCGATCGGCGATGTCGCCGCCCAGTGGGGCTTCTTTCACCTGAGTCATTTTGCGGCCGAGTACCAGGCCCTGTTCGCAGAGTTGCCATCCCATACCGCCCGCGCCGCCATTGCCGATTACGCGCGTGCCGATTTGGGTTAGTGAGGCATCGAGGGAGAGGCATAGGATCGAATCCGGCGTGCGACACCCACGATAATGCGATCCCGCCGTGGCCCGCGCCGATCCTGCAGCGAATACCTCATCCCATAAGGTCAACAAGACATGAGCGTACCTCTCCCGGTCAACAGCTCCACCGAGCTCAAGCGTGGCGCCCTGGGTGTCGGCTTCATCATCTTTTTCGTGGTCTCGGCGGCGAGCCCGTTGAGCGTCATTGCCGGCGGCTTTCCCATCGGCATCATGCTCGGCAACGGCGCGGGTACGCCGGCACTGCTGATCCTGGCCTTGTTGGTGTTACTGGCGTTTTCGGTGGGCTACACCACCCTGGCCCGGCATCTCACCCACGCGGGCGGTTTCTATGCCTTTACCTCCGTGGGGCTGGGCGGAATGGCCGGTGGCGCGGCGGGGGTGCTGGCGATGTTTGCCTACAACATCCTCCAGGTCGGCTTGTACGGTATGTTCGGCGGTGTCGTCAGCGGCACGATGCAAAATGCGTTTGGCCTGCTGTTGCCCTGGTGGGCATACTCGCTGATGGCCATGGCCAGCGTCGCGATCCTCGGCTACCGCAAGATCGATCTGTCTGCCCGGGTGCTGTCAGTCATCGTCATTGCTGAATACCTGGCAATCCTGGTCCTGGATTTCGCCATCCTGAAGTCCGGGGGCGACAGCGGCATCAACCTGGATGTATTCGATCGCAGCCATGTGTTCAGTGGCACACCCTCCATTGGCTTGTTGTTCTGCTTCGCGGCGTTCATCGGTTTCGAAGCCACCACCATCTACGGCGAGGAGGCGAGGAATCCCCAGCGAACCATTCCGATTGCCACCTACTGCTCGGTGTTGCTGATCGGCGGCTTCTACGCGCTGTCGGTCTGGTCGATGGTGGTGGGCGTAGGCGCGGACAAGATTGTCGCCACGCTCCAGGCCTTGCAGGACCCGACGACATTTATCTATGGCATGTCCGACCACTTCGTCGGCCCCGGGTTGACCCAGATCATTCGTGTGCTGTTCATGGTCAGTATCTATGCCGGATTGCTCGCCTTTCATAACGCCGCAGCCCGTTATTTCTTCGCCATTGGCCGCGATGGGTTGCTGCCGAGCCGGTTGGGCACGACCCACCGTATCCACCAGAGCCCCCACATGGGCTCGGCGTTGCAGAGCTTGATCTCCGCCGTGGTCGTGCTGGTTTTCGCCGCGATGGACGCAGATCCTATCCTGCAACTGTTCGCCTGGCTGTCCAACCTGGCGACGCTGTGCGTGATCCTACTGATGGCGCTCACCTCCGCCGCGGTCGTGGTTTTCTCCCGGCGTCATCCGGAGCTCAAGTTGGGACTCTGGCGAGGAGGCCTCTTTCCCGGTTTTTCATGCCTGGTGTTGTTGGCGGTGCTGGTGATCGCCGTGGTGCACTTCGATGTGCTGACGGGTGCCAGCAAGGCGCTGTCCTACAGCCTTTGCGCCATCATCCCGGCTGCCTTGCTGGTGGGCGTGTTCCTGGCGGCTCGCCTGCGGGAAGCGGCGCCGCAGCGGTACTTGGCATTGGGTTGCCACAAGCTGTAGCGGCTCCGATGATCCGCAAGCAAAATCAATGAACATTTTCAGCACCGGGATATCGACTCTGTAACTGAACATTTCCGTCCAGACATTCAGCCTTCACGTTTCGTTGGGCCGCTGTCACGGCGGTCGGTCGGCCAATGGGGGCGTGTTTCCATGAGCGTCAATAACCAGTGCTGCGTCGAGTACAACGGTCGGACCTTGAGGGGTAAAGCAGACCAGCCGCTGATCGATTTCCTGGCCGAGCAGGGCATCGACCTGCCTCACGTCTGCTATCACCGCGCCCTCGGGCCGATCCAGACCTGCGATGTCTGTTGGATCGAACACGATGGTGAGATGGTTCGTGGCTGCACGTGGGGGTTCTGGGTGTTTCGCGGTAAGGTCAAGGCTGAGTCACCGCGGGAGTAGTCAGTTGATTTTGGCTTGAGGTCCAGCATGTTGAGAGCGTTCAGCAGCCCCCGGATGGTGGCTGCCGTTGATGATGAGCTCTTTTTCAGGGCTTGGTCTTGCCGAGTTGCTTGCCCGTCTCAGTGACGATAGCTTGGAGACCCAGCTCGTTAATCTTCTTCCAGTCGCTGTCTGTGGCCAATTGCATGCTGTCACGAGTGTTGGTTGTCACTTCCAGCGGCACGGTGCCCGGCGCTTCGATTTTCAGATGGGCTTTGTTGTTCACGGCCACGGTGAACGCGCCAGGAGAGAACCACGACCAGTATTCGATGATGTGCACATTGACCGGTGTAGCGCTCGGCGTTGGCGTGGTCACGATTTGATAGCCAGCCTGCTGATAAGCTGTGGCCACAGCATTCCCTACCAGTTGTGACACGGTCCGCCCGGAAGGAAGCACCACATCACCAAGCCCTTTACCAAAACCGTTGCGTTTGCGACCGATGGCTCGCTCGGTGACGCTGGTGTCGTTTACTTCATCGTTTTTCAGCGAAGGAATATCAGCGCTGCGTGGCTTGATTTTGAATACCCGTTCATCCAATGCATTGATGTAAATCTGCTGGCCTTGGCCTGAAGCGGCCACTTGCGGTACCGGGCCGGTTACATCCACCTCGGAACGGTTGGTCACGCATCCTGCGAGTGAAGCGAGAACGATAACGGCGGCGGTGGTTTTGAAATACGACATGAATGCTCCTTTGCGGTGGGGTCTTCCTTGGGCCCTGGCCGTTTTCGGGCGCCAGGGCATAAGAGTCTTGCGGTTTGCGAGATGGTTGAGCGCGCGGCGCTACAGGCTATCAGGATCGCCAAAAAACATTTTGACTTGGCTCTAGGACGATATTTTCAGGCGGAAAAATATCAAATATGCCCCCAGTTTTGCCCCCAATCGCATTGAGTGTGCGAGTGATCTTGAATTGTGACCTGCGACTGACTCCAGTATGGCAGTACCTGGTATTCGGTGCGCCTTCGCGTTCTTTTGGCACGCAAGCTAAAGCGGCGCTCCCGAGCAACGCAATAAGCGTGAGCGGGGATCTTTATTTGATCAGAAACATGCTGGTTTTTATGTTTGCTTCTCAGTCAATTTTGATTGTTTCGTGAAATATTTCTGCATATAGCCGAGCGACGGTAGGTGTAAGGTTGTGCACTGACGGAATCAGAAAATTGGAGTGGGGTGCGAGTTGCTTTGCGTAGATAACTTCGTACACCCTGCGCACGATTCCTGGCTCTGCTTCCTCTTGGTCGAAGCCAGGCATTATTCCTACGGCTTTGTAACCCGCATGCTCCAATGCTTGTTGCATATACGGAGCGCGGGTTGTCGCCATACCATAGATCAAGCCGGCGCCCATGAACCTTCCCATTTTTTCTCCGAGGTCTTGGGCAGCTACGGCCAGTTTGGTTTGTCTATGATGTTTGGCTACCGCGCCCACTCGCCCGAAGATGACATCAGCGCCGTCAATTTTTTCCCACGTTGCTATCGCGACGATTTCATGATTCTGGCGGACCACGATAGCGAACATTCCCCGCTCTAGGTCGTTTTCGAGCACTACGTTGTCTTCATAAAATTGCTGGTTCACAAAAGGGCTCCCTAACCCCACCCTTATGGAGGGGAACCACGTCTGGAAAAAAATTATCGCTACATCGATCTCCTCGCGTTTCAGGTAATCCCATGTGTAGCCAGAGGGTAAACAGTGAAACTGCGAATTTGATCGATCGTTGGCCATTTCATGCGGTTCTGCTCGTCTTGATTGTCTAATTGCCTTCAGGAATCGGTCGGAGAAGGGGCTTATTCAGTCGCGTCTCTATCGAGTTGTCTGCGATCTATCGGCAATTCCAGGGCGTCTAGTGGAGGTAGGCGGCGGGTTAGACGGCGGTATTTTCAGGTTTGAGGACAGCGCCCTTGCATAATCCTGGGGCATGCCTGGCCGCAAATTGTCTGTGGCGGTCGACCACTTCACCGATGACAAACTGCATCAGCTTCTGGACGAAGGCCGTATCGAGTTTGGCCTCTTGGGCGAGGGCTGTCAGGCGTTCGTATTGAAGCAGCTCTCTGTTCTTGTCTACCGCAGGCAATTGATGTCGGGCTTTAAGCAAACCGACCTCATCAGTACAGCGGAATCGTTCAGCAAGCATGTGGATGAGCGCGGCGTCGATATTGTCGATGGTTTGTCTGAATGCAGAGAGTTGACGCGTGATGTCGGAATTTTCCATGGATAACCTCGTGGCAGTTGTTCTATGGGGCTTGTCTGTACCCATCCTTGGTCCCTTCATGATTGGACGGAGAGCCTGAGCCGGCGCTTTACGCGGGATCGGGCATGCTCAACGATTTCTCCAGCCACTGCGTGACTACCTTGAAAGCCGAATCTGAATTGCGTTCATAAATCAATCCGTGGCCGTTGCCGTGAATACCGAGCGCCGGTAGATCCAAGTGGTGAATGTTGGCACCGGCATTTCGCAGGAAAGGGACGATGGTGGATGCGTAAGCAGCAAACGCTGATGTCTCACCTGTCACCAGCGCTACCGGAACGCCCTGCAACCCGGGAATTTTCAGGGTTGATGGTTCTGCTGTGCGGACTTGCTCCGCCGTCTTGCGAGGCGGATCAAAAGTCAAAGGAGCGGCGGTCAGTCCCCATTCGAGGCTACCTATACCCGGCGTGTGGCCAAATACCGGCCCCATAGGTTCCACCGCCACAATCCCTGCGATCAGGTCGGGTCGACGATCGGCGACCAACCAGCCACTGGGCCCGGAAGCGGAATGCGTAACGATGATGGCCTTACCGATTCTGTCGAGCAGTTCGGCCAGTCGATCCGCGTCCAGGTTCTGCGAAGTTCCGAGGTCGGCCGGCATAGGACCGTAGGCTGCAATGAAGGCGTCAAACGCTGCTTCGTCATCCAGCTCAAACGGCCATTGTGTTTCTCCGCCTCCCTCTGGGAAGTAAACTTCGCGGGCGCGCTCATAGGAAAACGCTGGACCCATCGGTCCCATGATGTCGGGGTGATACGGCGATCGCCCGTGGCCGGGTCTGTCGACGCGAAAGACTACGAAGCCTGCTTCGACGAACCGCTGGGCCCAGCCCGGGCGACCATCGGGTGTATCCAGCCATTCAGTGCCTTGCAGCGTGCCTCCATGCACCAGCACTACAGGATAGGGTTGAGTGATGTGCTCGGGGGACTCCCAGGCTACGTACATCGGACCTTTCTGAAAGCTTTTACCGTTCTGGGTAACGCGGGCTCCGGTCACCCAGAAGTTGCCACGCCGCGTACGTTTTATCGGTGCGCTTCGCCAGGGTTGCTGGGCATGATCGGTTGATTGGGTAACTATCTGCGTAGCGAAAACCGACCAGTCCTTGTGCCCATCTCCTCGGGCTACTGCGGATGTCATTTTCGATCGCACGGCATCGGCTGCAGGCAGTTCCAGGCGCTTGAGACGTGCCGCATCAATAGCCAGATTTATATCCTTGAGGCCAAGAGACAGTTTGAAACCCGGTTCAAAACGTCTGTGCACGATGTTCTGCCCATAGCGCTGGTAACCAGGGCCGGTGAACAGAGTCTGGGTCATGAGGTTGAGGAACATCGAGGGGCTCAGTCCATGGCGTTGAACAAGTTCTGTTGCTTCGCCCAGCGACTGGATGGCTTGAGTGATCATCATGTTGCCGGCGATTTTCGCGATACACGCCAGTTCAGGTTGATCGCCCAAATACCAGGTCTTTTTCCCGAGTAGGTCAAACAGCGGTTGGACCCTCGAGACAGCTACCTGCGATCCGGCCGCAAGGATATTCAACTCGCCATTTGCCGCCACGGCAGGCACACCGAAAACCGGCGCCGCGATCAATTCAATGCCGATTGCATCATGTATGCCCTGCAACTCCACCATGATCGAAGGCGACAAAGTCGACATCACGATATGCACGCAAGCCCTGTCTGCGTTTTCCAGGGCTGCGCTGGACAGCAGCACCTCCCTGACGGCGGCATCATCGGCAAGCATGTTGATGACGACCTCTTGCTGAAATGCCGAGGACGGTGATTCGAGAACGCTTACTCCCTCAAGATCCATCATCGCAGCGTGACTACGGTTCCATGCCGATACGTGATGGCCGGCCCGGATGAGCAACGGAATGATCGCTCTGGCCATGCTTCCCACACCGATAAAGCCAATCTTCATGTTCAATCCCCCGGTTGGTGTTTCGACGAAGGTGTATGCAGCGAAGTATGTCGGGCCTGGGATTGCTACGGCAGTGCCATTGCTGCACTCTCAATGTTCATTTTTGTACGGGGTAAAGCATGGACTGGAGTGATGTGCGGGTCTTTCTTGCGATTGCCCGCAGCGGGTCATTGGGCGCTGCCGCCAAGCTATTGGGTGTTAGCCATCCGACCGTGGGGCGGCGCTTGCAGGTGTTTGAGCAGTCCAGTGGCCAGCCCATTTTCCTGCGTACCACCCAAGGTCTGGTACTGACTGACAGCGGAGAGAAGCTGCTCAGCCTGGCGCAGGAAATGGAGCAAAGTGCGTTGGGCATCGAAAGGCGCCTGGCGGGGGACAGCGCGCAGCCGGAAGGCGTGTTGCGTATTTCCTGCGCTGACTGGTTCGCCTGTTATGTGCTGGCTCCGGTGCTGGCCGAACTGGGGCGACGTTATCCGTTGATCGTGCCTGAGGTGATTGCCGGACATCGATTGTTCGACCTGGCTCGTCGCGACGCCGATATCGCGTTTCGAATTGTCCCTTTCACCGAACCCGATATCGTGCACCGCAAGCTGATCGCCCTGAGCTATGGGTTATACACGGCCGTCGGATCTGCTGATCCGGAGCCACAGGGCGAAGGGGGTGGTTTGATTACCATGAGTGTTGCCCAGTCTCATTATCCCGATGTGCAGTGGCTGCAGCAGCGTTACCCTCTGGCGCGTACCGTGTTCACCAGTAGCAGCCGCACGATCCAGGCGCAAATGTGCGCGCAAGGGCAAGGCGTCGCGGTATTGCCTCGCGCCCTGGGCGACCGGTTGACGGCGCTGCGGCTTATTGACTCTGATGAACCGCCACCGGGCCGGGACATATGGATGGGCTACCACCAGGACATGCGCCAGATGGACAGTCTGCGTGCGCTTGCCGACCTGGCCTCCGTCATGATCGGCACTCAGGCAGACGATTGACTCACTCTGCCGGGTGCATGGCCGCCGTTTGCAGCTCTGCAGCAGGTTGGCGCGCCAGGCTCAGGCTCAGTCCTGCGCCTACCGCCAGGCATGCGGCGATGCAGAGGATCGAGACGGTGAAGGCGTGGGTGATGGCCGCCGCGTCCGTGTTCGTGCCCAGAAGCGTGTAAAAAATGCCGCCGATGATCGCCACGCTCAGTGACGTGCTGATTTGCAGGGTGGAACTGGTGATGCCCGCAATCATCCCGGAATACGCCGGTACCACGCGTCCTGTGATCATGCGCATCAATGTCGGAAGGGCCAGTCCTTGTCCGAAGCCGATCAGAAAGAGGATCACGGCAAGGGACAGCGCAGAGGGCGTGACGGCCGTCGGTGTGTGCGCCACGAGCCAGGCCAACAGCACGAACCCCAGCACTTCGAGTGCCATTCCGAAGGGATTCACATAAGACCCCAGCCAACGCCGGAACTGATGGGTGGCGAGCGGTCCCAGCAAGAAGCCAGCGCCGAATGGAAGAAAGACCAGACCTGCACTGAGCGGGCTCGCATGCAGTGCTCCCTGTAAATAAATGGAAAACAGCAGGAAGAACACGCCGATCGCGTAGAAGGTCAGTGCGACGAGCAATGCCCGGCCCAGCCCGGGTGCACGCAGTGCAGCAGGGTTGAGCAACGGAGCGCCTTGCGCTTGATACAAACGGGCTTCGTAGCGCCAGAACAGCCAGGCCAGCAGTGGCACCGCCGCAAGCGACAGCCAGGCCCACAATGGCCAGCCCGCTTCACGCCCCTCAATCAGTGGAACGATCAGAGCCGCAAGCGTCACCATGGATAGGACCGTTCCGCCCAGATCCAGCTTGCTGGTCTGTTGCGCGCGGGTTTCCTTGACTACGGGGATGGCGATCAGAATGACCAGCAATGCAATCGGTAAATTCACCAGAAATATCGCCCGCCAGCCCAAGTTCATCAGGTTGAGCGATATCAATATTCCGCCAAGTGCCTGGCCGACAACCGAGGCCAGACCAAAGGCCGCGCCATACAGGCTCAGCGCCAAGGGCTTTTCGGACTCTGGGAATATCGCCTGAACTGACGCGAGTGCCTGAGGGGCCATGATGGCTGCCGTCACGCCTTGCAGCGAACGTCCGGCGATCAACACCCAGGGTGACTCGGCGACACCGCAGATCAGTGAGGCAATGGCAAAGCCAATCAGGCCAACGAAGAACATTCTCATGCGGCCAAAGATGTCTCCAAGTCGTCCGCCGGTGATCAGTGTCACGGCATAAAGCGCCGCATATGAGGAGATGATCAACTGTTCGGAGGAGGCGGCCGTGCCCAGCGATTGCTGGATTGAGGGCAGCGCTACGTTGACGATGAAAAAATCCAGCGGCGGCAAGAATGCACCGACCAACAAGATGGCGAACATCAGCCAGCGCCGCGGTTCAGGGAGGGCTACTTTTTTCTGAGGCATAAGGTCTCCTTTCTGGAACCCTTCGGTGCCAGAATATTCTCGATTGCGGGTCATGTTCTGAATCAGCTGGCTCCAATCTAAACGATCGAACCTTCGCTTACGCCTCACATAATTGAACGACCAATGTTCATTTATGGCAGTGCCGCTCAGACCCTGATTCCTCTCAAAATGGCCGCACTGTGGTTTCAGTCGAGCCACACAGCCGAGACTGGGGAGTCAGATATGTCAGGTAAATTCGCTAATCAGATTGCAGTCGTCACCGGTGCATCCACCGGGATCGGGTTTGCGATTGCACAGGGCTTGATTGCCGAGGGGGCGAAACGTGTTTACATCACTGGGCGTTCTGCAGCCACGCTGGAAGCGGCGGTGGCCAAGCTCGGCGATAGAGCGATCGCGGTCACTTCCGATGTCGCGCGCCAGGCTGATCTGGACAAGCTCAAGGCCACGATTGAGGCCCGTAACGATCAGTTGGACTCAGTGTTTGCCAACGCGGGTATCTGCGAAAAAAACCCGTTGGGCGAGACCACCGAGGCGGCCTACTTCAACATGTTCGACATAAACGTGAAGGGCGTCTTTTTTACTGTGCAGACGTTGATGCCTTTGTTGAAAAATGGCGCTTCGATCGTGCTGACGGCTTCTATCTGCTCCAGCAATGGGATGGAAGGACTGAGTCTCTACAACGCATCCAAGGCTGCAGTGAGGTCCTTCGCAAGGACTTGGGCCAACGAACTCAAAGGCCGCAAGGTTCGAGCGAACGTCCTGAGCCCTGGCTTCACCCGCACCCCTCTGATGGATAACGGCTTGAAGATGAGCGAAAGCGACATTGTCGCGCTGCGCCAACATGTCGAGCAGATCACTCCGCTGGGGTATATGGCCCAACCTGAGGAAATCGCCTCCTCGGCGCTGTTCCTTGCATCCGCCGATGCGAAATATGTCAACGGTGTGGAGCTGATGGTCGACGGCGGCCTGTCGCAGATCTGAACACTCGCTCAACCGTAGCGCAGCCCTCGCGAAGCCTCAGCAGGATACCTCATCATGAATATTGAAGAACTGACCACTCGACTGGAAGCCCTGGAAAGTCGCGCCGCCATCGAGTCGCTGATCAGCGCTTACGCCAATGCCTTCGACCGCATCGACGCATCGCTTCTTAGCGCAATCTGGCACGAAGAGTCGACACTGGATCTACCGGGTTTCGGCCAGGCCGGAAACCGTGACGAAATCCTGGCGATGGCGCAAAACAGCTGGCGCCAGATGCCCCATATGCACCACTGGATGGCCAACCCGCTGATCCAAATCGAGGGTGACAGCGCGGTGGGCACGGTAGCTGCGGATTGCCTGTTCCATGACATTGAAAAAGGCCCGGTTCAAGTCAGCGGGTTGTACCACGATAGGTTTGAACGTCGGGACGGAAAATGGGCGTTTCTGTCACGTCGTTTTGAACTGCATTTCCTGACACCGTTAAAAGATTGGGTGCCCATAGCGGGCGATGAAAAGTATGCAGTGGAGCAACATCAGAGCCGGAGCACGCTTTCAAAGGGATGACGTGCTTGCATGATGTTCAGTGAGAGCTCAAACGACAAACGCTGCTCGCGGATGTCGTTCAGGCTCCAGGGAATGACAGCGAAAAACGGATAATCCCGGGCTTTGGCTGTTCAACACGCACGTGACCTTCATGCAGTTGCATGATTGCCACGACGATGGCGAGGCCAAGGCCGTAGGAGTCAGAGTTCTGGTGGCGAGACGCATCGCCGCGGTAAAAGCGGTCGAAGAGTTTGCCCATGGTTTCGTCACTCAGCACCGGCCCTTGGTTCTCCACTTCAATGCGAGCTTCGCCGGGGGTTTCCATCACCCGCATCTGAATCTCGGTGCCCTCGCAGGCATAGCGAACGGCGTTCGCCACCAGGTTGCTCAAGGCTCTGCGCAGCAGCAAGGGGTCAGCGAGCACGTTTCCATCGCCTGTTATTTGTACGGTCATTCGCCGCTCTTCAGCCAAGCCTTCAAAGTAGTCGGCAATGCGCTGTGATTCGTCATGCAGCGATAGTTGTTGGCGCTCTACCACTGCTTGTGCTTCATCGGCGCGCGCAAGGAACAGAATGCTTTCGACGATGCGCGAGATCCGTTCGAGCTCTTCAAGGTTAGAAGCGATCAGTGCCTGATAGTCATCCTCGCTGCGGCGCTGGCGAAGGGCGACCTGGCAATGCCCCATCAGCGACCCCACCGGCGTGCGGATTTCATGGGCAAGGTCAGCGGAAAATTGCGTCAATCGTTGATAACCCCGGGCAAGACGATCGAGCATCGCGTTGTAGGCGTCACTCAGCTGTTGCAGTTCAACCGGCGTATCGGCGCTGTCCATACGGCTGTGCAGACGCTCGGGTGTTATCGCTGCCGCATGCGCGGCCATCTTGCACAACGGACGCAGCCCTCGACGCAGTACCAGGTAACCCAGCAACGCGGTGGCCAGAAAGGCAAGGGCAACGGCCAGGTAGATACGTTCGCGATACGCCGCGAGCATGGCCATTTCCTTGCCCATGAGGTGTGCGGCGGTCAGGCGCACTTCACGTCCCCCCGAGGTGGTGACGACGGAGGCGGCGCGCAGCATTGTTCCCGAGTCGGTCACGCCGCTACGCAGGTCACTGACGCTCAGCTTTGTATCTTGGCCGATCACGGGCAGTTCAGGCAACGTGACGTTCAGTGGATTTACCTGGATTACCGGTTGCTGTCCGGGCTGTTCAATGATGAAGATGTCGTCTTCGCTGTCGAGCATGTTCTTGAAAATCTGTGGGCTGTCGCGCAGCTTTTCGATGGCGAGCTCGTAGTGCAGCAGTTTGCGAAAATGCTCCAGACGGCCCATGACCGCATGATCGCTGTACACCAATACCGAGGCTTTCATGGTCTGATACAGATAAACGCCTGCGCCGGCTACGGCCAGCATCGCTACCATGGAAAACGCCATGGTCGATCGCAGGGTTAGAGAGGGTTGGCGTCGGGACCGCATGGCCTCACCTCGCAGACATAGCCGATACCGCGAATGGTATGGATCAGTTTATTCGGGTAGGACTGGTCGACCTTGCTGCGCAGGCGCTTGACCGCGACGTCCACCACGTTGGTATCACTGTCGAAATTCATGTCCCAGACTTCCGAAGCGATCTGTGTCCTTGACAGCACATCGCCTGTCCGGCGCAGAAACAGATGCAGAAGGGCGAACTCCTTGTTGGTCAACACGATTACCTGCTGTTGGCGAGTAACGCGACGGCGCACCAGATCCAGCTCCAGGTCGGCGAGGTGAAAATGGTCGGCTTCGCGCACCACACCGCGACGCAAAATGGTGCGGATGCGTAACAGCAATTCGGTAAACGAAAAAGGTTTGACCAGGTAATCATCGGCGCCCAGTTCCAGGCCGCGAATGCGGTCATGCAATTGGTCGCGCGCGGTGAGGAACAGCACGGGTACGTCTTGTCTGGCGCGCAAGAGCTCAATGATCTGAAACCCGTCAATCCCGGGCAACATCACGTCCAGCACGATCAGGTCGTACATTGTATGCAAGGCCATGTGCAGGCCGTCGGCACCATGCTGGGTCCAGTCGACGTTGTAACCGGACTCGCCGAGCCCCTTTTTGAGGTACTCACCTGTTTTGGTGTCATCTTCGATCAGCAGGATATGCATCGTGAGGCGCGCTCGGGTCTCTTCATGACGGGATTCAACCCGCGACATCGGTATCTCGGTTGTGCAGTGTAACGAGATGAGCCGGCGCAGTTGGTTACATTTCTGTCATTCATTGGGATGGGCTGGCGAATGACAAAAATGTCATTCGGCGGTCATCGTGACGTCCCGGTCTGCGGTCGAGGATGGCGGCACATCTACCAGTGAGGAATCGTCGCCATGCAACTCAAACACGCCCTGTCTACCACGTTCGGTTTGTTGATGTTCAGTGCTGCCGTCATTGCCACCGCGGCCGACATGCCGGTGATCAAACCGCTGCGTGGCACGGTGGAAAGCGTCAGCAACAATACTCTGACATTCACTGTCCGCTCCGGCGCTCAGCAGACTATCGGACTGACAGACAAGACCGGTATCAACCGGGTATCGAAGGCCAATATCGACTCGATCAAATCCGACAGCTTCATTGGCTCGGCGGCCATCCCGCAGGCCAACGGAACATTGAAGGCGCTCGAGGTCACGGTATTCGACGCCAGCCTCAAGGGTAGCGGTGAAGGTCATTATGGCTGGCAGAACGCGGATGGCAGCACAGGCACCATGACCAACGGTACCGTGGGGAAACTGTCCAAAGCTGACGGCCGCACATTGACCGTCAACTACAAGGGTGGCGAGAAACAAATCGTCGTACCGGATGACGTGCCAATCGCCTACGTCGAGCCAGGCAAAGCCGATGAACTGGTCAAAGGTACGAAAATTGTCGTGTTCCCGGCCGCAGATGGAACCACCGCGCGCGGCATTGCGGTTGGCAAGGATGGCTTCCAACCACCGATGTAATCACCTGAAAAGGCTGGGGCGCTGCCGTCTGGCAACGCTCCGCTACATGGATGGCTTTCAAGGGGAAACACGTGAGACAGAAAAAGCTTCATCCCTGGCCGGTTCGCCTCACCCACTGGCTCAACGCCGTTTGCATGGTCTGCATGTTCATGAGCGGTTGGGCCATTTACAACGCCTCGCCACTGCTCAGCTTCAGGTTCCCGGTGGCGTTGACCGTGGGCGGATGGCTGGGCGGGGCGCTGGCCTGGCATTTCGCATTCATGTGGCTGCTGCTGATCAACGGCGCGATCTATGTGCTGTATGGATTCTTCAGTCGTCACTTCAAACGTGAGTTGCTGCCCATCGGGCTTGCCGCGTTGAAGCATGATTTTACGGACGCTTTGCACTTACGGCTGGTGCATGAAAAGGGCATCTATAACGCAGTGCAGCGTCTGATGTACTGGATGGTGCTGGCGGCAGGCGCACTCGTCGTCATCTCGGGCGTAGCGATCTGGAAACCCATTCAACTTCAAGAGTTGGTGGCGCTGCTGGGCGGCTATGACATTGCACGTTATGTACATTTCGGGGCGATGGCGATGATTGCTGCATTCGTCGTGCTTCATCTGGCCTTGGTGATTTTGGTACCGAAAACCCTGCTGCCAATGATTACGGGTGGAGTGCGGTCTCTTGAGGCCGGGGAAAATGACCATGACTGAACTTAAAAAAACTGTTCAGCGCATCAGGCTTGAACCTGCGCAACAGCTAGAACTGGAGAACATTCAGCGCCGGCATTTCCTTCGTGCCGGCTTGACCGTGGGCGCGATGTCGATGTTGACCGGTTGCAACCTGCAGGACGGCGATCAGGTCGACAAGGTTCTTTGGGCCATGTCGCGTTGGAACGATCGGGTCCAGGCCTGGCTGTTCAGCGGACATAAACTGGCGCCGACCTTCACCAGCGCGCAGATCACCACGCCATTTCCGTTCAACGCATTCTATGGTCAGGACGATATCCCTGAAGTGGACTTGGCGAGTTACTCGCTGGCTGTCTCCGGCCGGGTCACGGACAAGGCACCCTGGACACTCGAAAGCTTACGCAAGCTGCCGCAACGTAGCGATATAACCCGTTTGATCTGTGTTGAAGGCTGGAGCGCCATCGGGCAATGGGGAGGCGTACCGCTCAAAACCTTCCTGGAACACATCGGGGCCGACACTACGGCGAAATTTGTCGGTTTCAAATGTGCTGATCGTTATTACTCCAGTCTGGACATGCCAACAGCCTTGCACCCACAAACACTGCTGGCACTGGATTACGCTGACGTTGCATTGCCGCCCGAGTACGGCTATCCCCTCAGGGTTCGAGTACCCACCAAGCTGGGCTTCAAAAACCCCAAGCATGTTGTCGAGATTTTCGTAAGCAACGACAACCCGGGCGGGTATTGGGAAGACCAGGGATACAACTGGTTCAGCGGGATCTGATGAGGCAAAAACCAAAACAATAGACATTCGATTTGCAAACTGCTTCCGACGCATACGACCGAATCAGTTTTCTATTGGATGCGCGTTCGCTCCCCATCTCATTCGCGCGACTAGTCACTCTTGACCCCAATGGTCAGGCAGGTCGAGGTGGCGCAGTTGCGTTCTGGTAGTGCATAGCAATGCCAGGAGCATCGGAGTTAGTGATGACATCAGTCTGGTATGAGGTGCTTTATGACCGGTATTTCTGCCGTACCGCCAGGTCCAACCGTGTTGCCGACATCAGAAAACAAAATGCGAGCTCCTACCAATGGAGCGGATTTCCGCTCCCACTTGCAGGCTCAGTCCAGGTCACATGTGCAGCAGCCGGATACAACGAGCGCACACGTGCTATCGGACTCGACCACGACCTTGTCACGCCGACCGGAGATGGACGCAATGCTTCAAATGTTGGCATGGCGCAAGCGTACGGTGAGCGCTCCGAGCAGACCAGGTCGATCAGTGCCAGGTACGCGAGCCAGTGGCCTGGATATTGCGGACTTCAACTTCCCCGTTCGAGGCGTTTTGGCTAGCAGTGTGATCACCCAACAGAGCTGCCTGAATGAAGCGGGTAGGCCGCTCTACTTGAAGTCTTTTGATGACCGGACCGAGTGTGGCGAAGAAAGCGAACTCTCCTCTGACATTATCTTCGGAGGCGGGCTGAATGCCTTCGCGATCGCAGTGGCTCTGTCCGCAACAACCTTCACCTGGATACCGATTGAGATTGTTCGAGCGCCACTACGATCGCCCAATATTCGGATTTTGCGCCGTCGCAAGTCTTCTTCAGCCGAGAGCCATCTTTTCGACCAGTCAGATTCAGAGAAAGGGGAACGGACGGCTCTCGATAGTTCTTTCGTCGCGGGCTAGGATTTCCAGGGGCAATGCAGCTACGGCGATTTCGATAGGTCTCTGATTATCCTACCCCATCGGAGGAAGCAGGCGGCTGGTCGACTGTTCAGATTCCGCGTAAGTGTGCGCCTGATACCTGCCGGATTTGATTGATCAATGACGCGTGACCCGAGTGGACGCCGCTCTGGCGCCTGGGTCAGCTTTCGTATCCGTTTATATTTTGGGCTCCACAACCATGACTGATCGTCAGATTATTGTTCCAGATGGCATGAGATTGCTCTTCGAGCAGGCTGGTTATGCACCCGCTGTAAAGGTAGGAAAAACGCTTTATTGCGCTGGTCAGGTAGGCCGGACGCCGGAATTATCAGTTATCGAAGACCCTGAGCAGCAGTTTTTGGCGGCATGGGAGAATCTTCGGCTCGTCTTGGAAGCCGGTGGCTGCGAATTTGAAGATATTGTCGAAATGACAACTTTTCACGTCGATATGCACAGCCACATGCCCATTTTCAGACGCGTGAAAGATGAAGTGTTTCCTAGGGGCACTTGTGCATGGACATGCATAGGTGTCGGTGAACTGGCTCGCCCCGGCCTTCTCGTGGAGATCAAATGCGTCGCTGTAGAGCGATAATTTATCTGCTAGGCACCAGCCTGCCCGACGAAGCCTAGAGACTGTCAGGATCGCCAAAAAACATCTGAATCCGCGAACGCAACCAGCGCTCGCCCGGATCGTTGTCCTGTGACCCGCGCCAGGCCATGTGCAGTTCGAAGCTGCGCACCGGGATCGGCGGGTCTTCGGCACGTACGCCGCCGGCGGCGGTCAGTGCGTCGGCGGTGTAGTCGGGCACGATGGCGATGATGTCGGTGCCTGATAACAGTGTGCTCAATCCGTTGAACTGCGGCACGGCCAATACCACATGGCGCTTGCGGTCGAGTTTTTCCAGCTCTTCATCGATGAACCCGCTCAAGTCACCTGCGAAGGACACCAGGGCGTGGGGGCGGGCGCAGAATTCATCCAGGGTCAGCCGTCCCGGCGCGGTATCGGCCCGCAGCACTTTGGGCATGCTGCGCCGCAGGACCTTGCGCTTGGCGTTGGCCGGCAGGTCTTCGGTGTAGCTGACGCCAATGGAGATCTCGCCGGACGCCAGCAAGCCCGGCATCAGGATGTAATTGACCCGGCGCACCACCAGCACGATGCCTGGCGCTTCGGCCCGCAGCCGCTTGAGCAGCATCGGCAGCAGGGCGAACTCGGCATCGTCCGACAGACCGATGCGAAACACCGAGGTGCTGGTGGCCGGGTCGAATTCCGCCGCCCGGCTGACCGCCGTTGAAATCGAATCCAGGGCCGGAGAGAGCAGGGCGAAGATCTCGACCGCCCGAGCCGTGGGTTCCATGCTGCGCCCGGTGCGCACGAACAGAGGATCATCGAACAGGCTGCGCAGGCGCGACAGCGCGGCACTGATGGCCGGCTGGCCGAGGAACAGTTTCTCGGCGGCGCGGGTCACGCTGCGTTCATGCATCAATGTTTCGAACACGATCAACAGGTTCAGGTCGACACGACGCAGGTCATTACGATTCATCTGGGGTCCTGGCAGATTCGGCAAGCTTGACGTGGACGGCCATATGGGAACAATGGCCGGCATGAATCTTACGGGGAAAGGCTGGTACTCTGCATCGGGTAAATGCATTTTCTTCAGGATAAGGCTTACAGGACTGGTTCGGTTTTCTTGCTGCGGAATCAATGACAGGCATGTCGACTATTAATAGCCACTGATGGTCTTGGGTACAAAGCCCGGATAGAGTTCATGGCATTAGAGGTTACTTTGACGAGGTTTGCGATGTCCCGCACGATCCGTTTTCACAAGTTTGGTGGTGCCGAGGTGCTCAAATGCGAAGAGCATGCGGCGGCTCTTCCTGCGCCAGGAGAAGTGCAGGTCCGTGTCGAAGCGATCGGCATCAGCTGGTATGACACCCTTTGGCGCCAGAACCTGGCGTCTTCCCAGGCCCGCCTGCCATCAGGGCTGGGACATGAAATGGCCGGCGTGGTAACTGCCGTCGGCGAGGGTGTCGACGATCTGGCCGTGGGCGACAAAGTCGCCAGCTTCCCCGCCGAGAGCCCGAACGATTACCCGGTGTATGGCGAAGTCATCGTATTGCCGCGCACCGCCCTGACCCGTTATCCCGACGTGCTCAGCCCGATCGAAGCCGCCGTGCATTACACGCCGCTGCTGATCGCCTATTTCGCCTACATGGACCTGGCCAGGGTCAAGCCTGGGCAATTTGCCCTGGTGACCGACGCCAGCCATTGCGCCGGCCCATCCTTCGTACAGTTGGGCAAAGCCTTGGGTGTGCGGGTGATCGCAGCCACCAAGACGGCCGACGAGCGTGAATACCTGCTGTCGCTGGGCGCTGAAAAGGTCATTGTCACCGAAGAGCAGGACTTGCTGATGCAGATCAACAAACTCACTGACAGCCGTGGCGTCGATGTTGTGTTCGACGGCCTTGGCGGGCCGCAGATGTCGCTGCTCGGCGATGTGTTGGCGCCCCGTGGCAGTCTGGTGCTGTATGGCCTGCAAGGCGGCAACCAGACGCCATTCCCGGCCTGTGCGGCGTTCCAGAAGAACATCCAGTTCTTCGTGCACTGCATCGGCAACTTCACTGGCAAGCCGGAACTGGGCATTGTCCAGGACCAGGTGGCGTTGCAACGCGCGTTGCGCGACATCAATCAACTGACCGCCGACCGCGTGCTGTTGCCGCTCAAGACTCGGGTGTTCCCGTTCTCCGAGTTCGTCGAGGCTCATCGCTACATGGGTGAATGCCCTTGCCGTGAGCGCGTTGCCCTTCAGATCGTCGATCCCGCCTGATCTGTCCCCTTGCGCAAGAGTCATTGTCTACGGCTCTTGCGCGGTCTCCGGCCGAATCGGCCCTGTATTCTCTCTGTCATCGCGTCCGCTTGACGCCGAGCGTAGCTACGCCTGGACGCGCGATGTCGAGGCTGCTGCCCAATCGCCCAGGATCAACGACCCGCAAACCCAACTGAACTGGTTTTTGCCGTCAATCTGTATCTTCTAATCATTATTTAAGTCTTGATAATTGAGCGCTTGTTTCTATCAAGGAAGAAATCATGATGCGATATAAATATCTAAAGTTCATTCCTGTTAGTGCATGGTCTGGCCGCATTTGCATGCTTTAAACCTATCTATCAACATTTGGAGGGCATGACCCGGCGCATGCGGAGTTGCGGCTAGGTTTGTTCTTTATTTTATGTATCCATTGTCTGTGGGACGCTGTAAGAAATTTCCTAGGACGCATTATGGAATGCGGCGATGCTCAATGAAATAAGGGGGAGCAAGGAGAGGTGTGTCAAGCAGGTAGGACGACTTTTACATGTGTGACAAATAATTACCAGAGGCAAGGTGTGAGCGGACTGCTAATACTGTTTGCAATAACGAAGTCTTTCATCCAGGCCAGCCCGCCCTGCAATCAAGTCGGTGCGGGTGTGGCGCCGATAATCGAATTTCCAGGTAGATGGCTATGAGTGCAATTCATGAGCAGGCAATGACCTACGTATACCAACAGATGTTGCAACGCTTGCTGGATTTCTATTCCCGCGCGGAACGCACCGCAATACAGCTTTTGGTTCAGCGTCTGATCGTGGCAGCTGGCGGCGCTGAGCGAGTTGGCGATTATCGAGTGCTGATGGTCCAGAATGGCAGTCGGGAAAGCTTTTACGTCCTGACGGCCTTGCGGGCGGCGCAGTTGACCATCGCGGGCCGGTATCCGGCGACGTTCGGCCTGCGCGTCGTGACTCCCCGTATGGGCGATATCTCACAAGCCACCCTGGAAAACATTCATCACTGCTACAGCGCGCTGTTCGTCTACGACGACCCTCGCGTGGAGCTGTTGATGGCCGACAACCGTGAAGTGACCTCCTTCAATCATCGGAAGCCGTTATCGACGGCAGCGCGAGATGCCAACCGTACGGACTTGTTGATGTTCGGCCATCTTCGCTCGCCTGATAGCCTCTTGGGCCTGGGGGATGAGGGCTACCTGGCGATGGCGGAGTTCTACAGGAACATGGCGCGCTGGGGAACGGGAGTGGATTCGTGGGTCAGCAGCGACACGCCACGGCAGCAGAAGCAGTTCATGGCCGGGCTTCAGCGTGCGTCCAGGAGGTTCGGCCTGGTCATTGAACCGGGCGGTGGTTTCGATGGCCTCTTTGCACAACTCGATGCCATGGGGGGCGAGCTTTTCCGACAGTTCTACGGCCAGGAAAACATCGAGCCATGGCGTCCCGAAGGACGTTTCGAGGCGTGTCGACGGTTGGGGCGCGTCAGCATCGATGATCTGATCGTCGATCGGCTGGAAGAGAGCAGTTGGGCGTTGTTCGGCGAGTTCCTGGGAGTGCGACCCGATGGGCTCATCGCACCGACGCTGGATCATGAATACCTCAGCCCGTACCTGTCGGCTCATTTGTATGGCCTGCAAGCCTGTTACCTGCAAGGACGCAGCTATGAACATGGGTATGGTGACTACGTCCAGCGCACGATCATGCTCATGCATCGCAAGCAATTGCCCATGCATGTCTGCCAGCAGGTCCAGGAACTGTTCGGTTCGCCTTCGGTCATGCCTGAGCGCCGCGCCCAGGCCGCCGCCGAAGCACAGGAAACCCTGGGGCTTAGCGAAACGCAATTGGTGTGCATGTTGTATGCGCCCTTTATTGAAAACGGCGCGGGCCTGGAAAATTACCTGCGTTGTTGCCATCCCGACATGCTGTTCGCCCTGCCGGAGCTGCGCAACGCCATAGAGGGTGGGCCCGCCACTGAGGAGGCGAAGCAATGGTTGTACGAGATCAGCGGCCTGTCCGTCGCCTTGCTCAACAAGGTATACCAGTCCCCCATTGCTGTGTCGGAGCAGCCAATCGTGACTGTGTCCGCCCGCCGGTCTGTGCCTGAGGCGCCCGACTCGAGCGAGGACGAGCAAGGCGCCCATGAACTGTACGAACGCTGGGCGCGCTGAGGAAGGAGGCTTGAGGGATTTCGTTTTCAGCACCGAGGCAGGACCGGCAGTGGCACGTTTCATTGGGCTTGCCTCATGAAGGGAAGTCGTGAACCCGATTTTGCCTACCAGGCGGTCTACAGGTACCTGACAAACCTGATCAATGAACTGGGCGCTGATCCTCGGGTGCGCTTGCCGTCGTTGCGCCAATTGGCCGAGCGATTGAGCGTGTCCATATCCACCATCCAGTACGCCTATTCCTTGCTGGAAAAGGAAGGGCGAGTGTATTCGATCGCCAAATCCGGCTATTACGCACTGCCAGCGCCTTCTGCGACCGCCCTGGGCGACGGTGGCGACTTGCTCGAAACCTTTTACGTCAATGCCCGTCGGCCAGGCATGCTGATGCTGGGTGCTGATGAGCCGGCGTCATTGCAGTCGCTGGACAGTCCGCTCCTGTTGCTTGAGCGCGAGTTGTTGCGCCAGTACCCGCGTGCATCCCAGATGCCCTCGCAACCCTGGGGCGAGCAGGAGCTGCGCATGGCGCTGGCGGCTCGCTACACCTCTTCGCCCGCCCGATGCTGGAGCGCCGATGACGTCTATATAGGCGCTGACCTGCGTGGGGTGTTGGAAATCCTGATTGCCGTGCTGACGTTGAAAGGTGCGACTGTCCTGGTTGAGTCGCCCTGTGACTGGACCGTCCTGCGCTTGCTCCAGGCGGCTGACATCCAGGTTGTCGAGCTGACCTTGATGGCGGACGGGGACGTTGATGTCGAACAACTGGAACAGTTGCTGGCGAGCGAAACGGTACGGCTGGTGGTGCTGTCTTCGGTCCTGAGCATGCCCATGGGCACGGTGAAAAGTGAAGCCAACCGTCGAGAGGTGGCGCGTCTGCTGGAGCAGTGCGGTACCTGGGTGCTGGAGAACGACAGTTACACCGATCTGGTATTCGAGCCAGGGAGCCCTCCGTTCCGGGATTTGGTCGATCCGGACAGGCTGATTGTCTACTCCACGTTTGAAAAGACCATTGGTCCCGAGGCGCCCTATGGTTATGTGCTGTCGCGGCAACTGACACTGGTGTTGCAACGGCAATTCCTTTTGCGTGCGTTTCGTCTGTCGCCGATCCGCCAGAAAGCGATCGCACGCTTGTATGGCAACGGTCGGATCGACCAGCACCTGCTGGTGCTGCGGCGCCTGCTGCGGGAAAACGCTGCTTCGACAATACAATTGATGCGTGATCGGCTGGGCGACTGCCTGCAATGGGTCGAGCCCGAAGGTGGCGCAACGGTGTGGGCTCGATCATCGCGACAGGCAGATATGCGTGGGGTATTCCAGCGATTGCTTGGCAGGCGCATTGTCATCGCCCCGGGGGAGTTGTTCAGCATTCAGGGCCTCTACAGCCAGCATTTGCGCCTGACTCACGCATTCCAGGGAGCGGATGATCCGGACGCCGCGTTCTATGCGTTGGCCGAAGCATTGAGGCATGAGCAATCATGATCGCAGGGTTATGGATCGAACCCGTCGCGTCATGGTCGAACTGTCAGTAAACTGCACCCATTCGAGCCACTCCATTCCGAGGTTTTGCATGACAGTCAGTCCATTTGCGGGCAAGCCGGCACCGGCAGAGTTGTTGATCGATATCCCGCGACTGGTGACGGCCTATTACACCGGCCGGCCCGATGCCTCGGTTGCGACCCAGCGCGTGGCTTTCGGTACTTCAGGGCATCGAGGCAGTTCCTTCGAGTTGGGCTTCAACGAGTGGCACGTGCTCGCCATCAGCCAGGCAATCTGCCTGTACCGTGAAGCCCATGGCATCAACGGGCCATTGTTCGTGGGTATCGACACCCATGCACTCTCCACGCCTGCCGGCGCCAGCGCATTGGAAGTGCTGGCCGCCAATGGCGTGACCGTGATGATCGCCGAAGGTGACGAGTACACCCCCACGCCAGCGGTTTCCCATGCCATCCTGTGCTACAACCGCGGCCGCACCACTGGCCTGGCCGACGGCATCGTCATCACGCCGTCCCATAATCCACCGCAGAGCGGCGGCTACAAGTACAACCCCACCAATGGTGGCCCGGCAGATACCCATATCACCAAGTGGATCGAAGCCAAGGCCAACGAGTTGCTGGCCAACCAATTGGCGGGTGTCAAGCGCATCAGCTACGAGCAGGCGCTCAAGGCCGAGACCACCCACCGCCACGATTTCCTCAATACCTACGTCGCCGACCTGGTCAATGTCATTGATTTCGATGCCATCCGCGAAGCCGGCTTGCGCCTGGGCGTAGATCCATTGGGCGGAGCAGGGGTGCGCTATTGGCCTGCGATCGCCGAGCACTATCGCCTGGATCTGGAAGTGGTCAATACACAAGTGGATTCGACGTTCCGCTTCATGACCGTCGACTGGGACGGGCAGATCCGCATGGACCCGTCGTCCAGCCACGCCATGCAAGGGTTGATCGGCCTGAAAGAACGTTTCGACGTGGCCTTTGCCTGCGACCCGGATCACGACCGTCACGGCATCGTGACGCCAAGCGGCGGCCTGTTGGCGCCGAACAATTACCTAGCAGTGTCCATCGATTACTTGTTCCAGAATCGTCCCCAGTGGCGGGCTGACGCCGCAGTCGGCAAGACGGTGGTCAGTAGCGGCCTGATCGATCGGGTTGCCAAGCGCCTTGGCCGACGCCTGTATGAGGTGCCGGTGGGCTTCAAATGGTTCGCTGATGGGCTGTTCGATGGCTCCCTTGGCTTCGGCGGCGAAGAAAGTGCCGGGGCTTCGTTCCTGCGCAAGGACGGCGGGGTGTGGAGTACCGACAAGGACGGCCTGATCCCGGCATTGTTGGCTGCTGAGATGACGGCTCGCACCGGTCGTGATCCAAGCCAGGCCTACCGCGCCCTGACGGATGAATTGGGTGAACCGTTCTCGGTGCGTGTCGATGCCAAGGCGAGTCCTCAACAGAAGGCGCTGCTGAGCAAGCTATCGCCGGATCAGGTCCAGTCCACCGAATTGGCGGGCGAGACAATCCAGAGCATCCTCAGCCATGCGCCAGGCAATGAGCAGGCTATCGGCGGATTGAAAGTCATGACCGAGAATGGCTGGTTTGCGGCGCGTCCGTCCGGTACCGAGGACATTTACAAAATCTACGCCGAAAGCTTCATTAGCGACGATCACCTGAAACAATTGGTGGTTGAAGCCCAGGCATTGGTGGACGGTGCCATTTCCGGGCAGTAACTGAGCGTCGTATCGCGAGCAAAGCCCGCTCCCACGCAGCAATTCATATCCTTGTGGGAGCGGGCTTGCTCGCGAACGCGTCTCCACGAAGCGCCGCGATACCAACCTGCCATACTACTTTCACTTCATCGCCTAAATCCCTGAGATAAAAGCTTTTGGCTGGAAACCGGTAGCAAATCCAGACACCATAGTCGCCATGGTTCTGAACACCGGAGTCCCCAGCGTGTCGCTACACAATCCCGATCTTCCCCCTGATCTCCTGCCCTTGGCCCAGATGTCCTGGTTCAAACGCCTGGCTGCGCGTTTTTTCGGTCATGGCCTGACGCGCCTGCGCGCCCAACACCGCGCATCGTGGCTGCACGGGCAGGCCGACGGATTTCGCAGCGGTCATACCGCCGGTTTTGACTATGGCTACAAGGAAGGCAGGGCCGAGGGGCTCGAAGCGGGGCGTCAGGTCCTGTTGATCCGCGACTCACGTAATACCGAGCACCCGGCCCCACAAGTCGATGACCTGTTGTTCGACGATTGGCGATTGCCGCTGACCACCGAGCTGAAGAAACGCATCAAGGCGGATGTGGCGCGACTGCTACCGGCCCATGCGCAGCCCAGCAGCGGCCAATGGAAGATGATTTTCAGCGACACGCCGGCCACTTCGGTGGTGGCGGGCGCAGGTGCGGGCAAGTCAACGACCCTGGTGCTGCGTATTGTGTTGCTGTCGCAATACCTGGGGTTCGAACTGGATTCAATGACCGTGGTGACGTTCACCCGGGAATCGCGAAAGGACTTTGTCCAGAAACTCATCGAAACGTTTGCCCTGTGGGGGCGCGCGGTCAGCCAGAAGGAAGCCCGGGATCTGGTGCGCACCTTCCACTCGCGTATCTTGCCCATGGTCCGCAGCCTGCCGGGATTCGAGCGGCTCCAGGCCTTCGAGACCTTGAGCCACCGCGCCGGAGCGGATGAGGATGACGCCCAGGGCAACCCGTTCGACTTGCGCATCAACGATGCCCAGCGCCAGCAGCTCAATGCCTGTTATTACAACCTCTATCAGCGTGACGAGCGTTTCCGCGAGTTGATCCAGCCGCTTTCCCGTCATGCCCTGCAGCTCAAGGAGCTGGAGCGCGACCACCCGGATGTGCAGAAGCGTGTGGCCGTGACGGAATTGGCCGCCCAGCGCGATGAAGCACTCTGCGACGCAATCGAAGACCTGTGGTTCCGGGCGGGGGCTTGGCCGATCAAAGGCATTGAACCGAAACGCCAGGTATTTGAAATCAACGGGGCGAGATTTCATTGCCATGGCTACATCAAATCCCTTGATACCTGGGTGATGCTGGGATTCGATCCACGGGAGAACCCGCAGCTCAGCCGTCCCGGTGCCAAGCTGAGTGTGCGTGCGGAATGGGCCGTAAAGCGCACCTTGTTTCAAGCTTTCTGTCGTAAGCCACTGATTTGGATTGATAAGTATGAAGACTCAAAACGCCTGTTGTCCGCCGTGGCTGGGGATGTCAGTGCGGGTCCCGGGTTCGACTACAAGGTCAAGGGCGAGCTGACGTCGGCCCCTTTGCTGGACTGTTTTGTCGCAGCGGCGGGGTTTATCGAAAATCTTGGCCTGGATGTACCTGAAGCCGTGGGCAGGATGTGTTTCTCAAGCAATGACCCGGATCGTTATTTCTTCGAGGCGTTGAGTCGTTTCTGGCGTGCGTTCGAAGATCATCTGCTGGATCAATCGCCTCCGGTCATGACCTATAACCGGATGTTTGCGTTGTTCAGCGAACACTCTCCGGAAAACTTCAAGCTGCTTGATGACGCCCTGTTGAGGCCGTTGTCGCATTTGATGATCGACGAATTCCAGGACGTTTCGCCCCAGATCGTGTCTTGGCTGAGGGCGAGCCTGCGTGAAGTGCGCAGGCGTGGCACTGCCCTGCATACCGGGCGCGGCGCCCAGCGTTCTTCCTTGTTGTGCGTGGGTGATGACTGGCAGTCGATCTATGGCTGGCGCGGCAGCTCGCCGAGTTTTTTCATGGATTTCAACAAGCAGTTCCCGTCACCGGCCCACACTCGGGTGATGCTCACCGACAACTACCGCAGTCACCAGCACATCATTGACGCGGCTGAGCACATCGTACGCGGAGCGGCAGCCGTCCCCGGCAAGAAAGGCAAGGCCAGCGGCACGCCTCGTTCGCCAAGCCCGGTGACGGTGTTGGACAGGGACGATGAAGGCTTGGGGCGGCGGCTCGATGAACACTACCGCAACGGCGATTCTATCTTGATGCTGTATCGAAAAAGTAGCGATAAGTTACTGATAGATAAGCATATTAATTCGATAGTTAATGTGGATTCTAGCTTGCCCTGTCCGCAACGCCGCCTCAGGCAAATGACTTATCACAGCGCCAAGGGGCTTCAGGCTGATGCGGTATTCCTGCTGGGGGATTGCCAGCACCTGACCAGTTCACCCTACAAGAATCAGGTCTACCGGATGGCCGGGTTGGGACAGGACGGTGACGCCGAACCCTATGATGCTGCGCAAAAGGATGAAATCCTGCGCCTGGCGTATGTAGGCATCACCCGGGCGGTTCAGCATGCTATTGGTACGTCGACGGCCAGGATAGCCAGGCCGCCAATGCACCCAAGGCGTCGGACCGGATCGGGGTAGGCAAGCCGTTTTTCAACGATCGTCGCCGTGCTCGCGGCTGACGCGCTGGCGACCGTTCGGTGATCCACAAAAAAGCCCACATGAAAATGTGGGCTTTTTTTGTCAGGAGGCAAATCGTCGCAAGCCAACCGGCGGCACAAAGGCTTCAAGCTCGGCTTCCACCGCTTCGATGATTCGCTCCACGTCGGGGGCATTCATCACTGTCGCGCAGGGGATGCCGGCGATTGCGATCATGGTTTCGCCGCTGGCACGGTCAAACAGCCGGGCGACCATACTGCCTGGCGCGTCCATGCTGGCCTCGAAACCCATGGGATGGAAATGCCAGCGCATCAACTGGCAGGCGTTGGGGAACGTAACCTTGCTGAAAGATCCTTTATTCATCTGTAGCCCGCCTTCTTCATCAAGCGCTTCCGTTTGCTCATGTCAGGAAGGAAGAGCCCTCATGGCTCTACCAGTGAGAACTAAAAATAGCACCTGAAAATGAACGCCACGTGGATTTTTTCAGTCCGTTTGGCGATTGGTTCATTTTATTTGATCTGCATCATGACCTAAGTACAAATGCTCAGAGTGCCATCATGGTCGTCCCACAGTGTCCTGAAAAGCCGCCAATGGCTCTGGCTCGCGGTATTTGAAGGCGATGAAGCCTGCCAGCACCACCAGGGAAAGGGCGACGGTGAAGGTGACGTGCAGCCCGTCGGCAACGGCCTCGGGAGAGGCGGAGGGAGTACCGTTGGTCGGCAACATGGCCGCGAAGACCGCGCCGAGCACCGCTGCGCCACTGAAGAAGCCGAGGTTGCGCGATAAATTGAGCAGTCCGGCAATCACGCCGCGTTGGTTAGCGGGGATCTCGGCCATGACCGCCGCATTGTTGGCTGTCTGGAACATCGCGTAGCCCAAGGTCGTTACCATGATCGCCGTGACGTAACCGGCGATGCCAAGCGTCGGCGGAACCAGCGACAGCAGCAGGCAACCGCTCGCCATGGTCGCCAGCCCCAGGAGCCGCATGGGACGCACCCCGAACCGATCGGCGAGGCGCCCGGCAGGCATGCCGGCGAGGGCGGCGACGCATGGCCCGACGGCCAATACCAGGCCGACAATGGCCGACGGGAGCCCCAGCGCGATCGACAAGTAGAATGGCCCCACCAGCAAGGTCGCCATCATGACCGTTGCCACCAGCGCGCTCGTCGCCAGGCCCGATACCAGCAAGCGATCGCTGAACATCGTCAGCGGGATCAGCGGCGATGGGCGCCGATGCTGCGTCCGGACGAACAATCCACCGCTCAGAATGGCCGCCGCCAGCAAGCTGATATTCAGCCCACCAAAATGCCCGCCACCCAAGGTCATGGCCAAGGCGTAGGCGCCAAGGGCCGTCGCGAGCAAAAGCGTGCCCGTGATGTCGAAACGTACCTTCTCGGCGTTGGCGGCTTGCCCGGCGGGCAGGGACCGCCAGGCCAGCAGCAAGGTCAGCAGTCCGAGCGGTACGTTGACCAGGAACAACGCCTGCCAGCCAAACCCGGTCATCAATACGCCGCCCAGGGAAGGGCCCAGTGCGGTACCTACCGCGGACAGCGTGGCGAGCAGCCCCATGGCGCTGCCCGCCCTGGTTTTATCGACCGTTTCGCCGACCAGGGCCAGCGTCAGCGTCATCATGATGGCGGCCCCCAGCCCTTGCAGTGCCCGGGCGGCGATCAACAGCCCCAGCGACGGCGCGAGGCCGCACAAGGCTGACGCGAGCGTAAACAGTGCGATGCCCGCCAGTAACAGCTTGCGTCGGCCAATCAAGTCGCCCAGGCGTCCGAGGCTGACGATCAGCGTGGTGATCGCCAGGAGATAGGCCAGCACCACCCACTGAACGTGCTGGAATGAGGCATCAAACGCTTGGGCCAACACAGGCAATCCCACGGCGGTGACGCTGGCCCCCAGCGACGCCAATAACGTTGACAGCGCCAGGCTGGCCAAGGCCTGGCGCGCGGGAGCAAGCGGTTGCGGGCCGCTCGTGGGTGACAGGCTTGGTTTCATATTGGCTGGTTTCATCATGTTTCCTCGCAATCCGGTTCGCCTATAAAGCGCTGCGAGAACGGTACGCGGTGGCATAACATGGCGGAAGACGCACGAGTTGCATGTTATAGCTGCATGAAACGCTATCCATTCTATCCAAGGGCCCGATGATGTCCGCTACCGATCTCAACCTGCTTGTCACGCTGGACGCGCTCTTGTCTGAAGGCAGTGTGGCCGGTGCCGCCCGGCGGCTGCAGCTCAGCCCTTCGGCCATGAGCCGGGCCTTGGCGCGGTTGCGCCAGGCCATTGGTGATCCATTGCTGGTGCGGGCGGGGCGCGGTTTGGTTCCGACCCCGCGAGCGATCGAGTTGCGCGAGCAAGTCAGCCAATTGGTGCAGGGCGCTCAGGCCGCGCTACGTCCGGTGCAGGCCACGGACCTGCGGAGGGTGAATCGAACCTTCACGTTGCGCACCCGGCAAGGCTTCGTGGAAAACTTCGCGATCGAGCTGATCGAGCGGATTGCCCGGCAGGCCCCGGGAATAAGGCTGCGGTTTGTCGAAAAGACCGACAGGGACAGCACGGCGCTGCGCGAGGGCAACGTGGATCTGGAGACCGCCGTTGTAGACGAAGACACCAGTCCGGAGCTGCTGACGCAAGGGTTGTTCGGTGACCGTATCGTTGGCGTCGTGCGAGCAGGACATCCGCTGAGCAGGATCGATGTAAGTGACGCTGATTATGCGGCGGGCGAGCACATTGGCATTTCCCTGCGTGGCTTGGAGCACGGCTCCATCGACCAGGCCCTTGGCGCCTTGGGTTTGTCCCGAAACCTCATCACCACCGTGCCGGGCTTTTCCACCGCGCTGGGGCTGGCGCGGTCCAGTGACATGATCGCCAGCGTGCCGGAACGCTACAGCACCCGTTTGCGCCTTGGCATGCACACGTTCGCATTGCCGTTCGTGCTCCCCGGGTTTACGGTAGCCATGCTCTGGCATCCGCGCATGGACGCCGACCCTGTACACCGCTGGATAAGGAGCTGCCTGCGAGAAGTGTGCGCGGGCACGATCGAACCGTTGTGAAAGGAGATGTGCAGGTGACTAAAAAAAACACGATCGCAGCACTGATAGGCTTGCTGGCTTGCGCCAGCGCGATGGCGGAACTACCGGATCAGTCCATTCTCAGCCGCTACGGCATTGCCTCGGATCAATTGCCGGCCGGACAGGTTGATAAATCCGTTGAGACGCCTTCCGGAAAGTCATATTTCAAGGTGCCCCCAGTAGGATCATGGGGCGCAGTGATCCCGAGCGATGCAATGAAGCCGCCCATGACCGGAAATATAAGCATCGACCAATCAGCCCAGCAGGACCATGAGCGCTGCCGTCGCACGCAGAACCAGGCACTGCGTCGAAACGGCGGCTGGGGAGGATGGGCAGGATGCCCGAGCATGAGTATCGAGCCGGAGATCAGTACCGGTTTTACCCGGTGAACCCCAGGCCAGCCCTCTCGTCGAGAGGGTGCGGATTCCATCAGTCTCCCTTGCGTATGGTGGCCACTTCGTCGGCGCGGACCCGGACTTTCTTGCCCGAAATGTCTTCGAACTCGTAGAAGCCATCGGCGGTGCGGGTATTGGGCGTGTCCTCGGTCAAATACTGGGTACCGTTCTGCAGCGTCACCACGGTGGGTGTCGCACAGCCGGCCAAAGCCAGGAACGCCATGGCAGCCAGGGGCAGGCCCAGAAACCTGATGTTCATAATCCGTAACCTCTTGATCAGAAGGATGCGGCCCGTCTGATTCGACCGGGCCATCACTGAGTTAACCGCCATTTGTCCCGCTTGCCGTAGGAAAGTTCATCGCCGCTTGAGGGATTTCACCTTTAATAGTAGGAGACCGCTCATCTTTTGCAGTTGCCTGTGCCCTCGGTAGCTGATATCTGTACGCATAACCAGTATCCAGCTTTTGTGGCCCCGCTCCCGTGACAGCCAACCCCCTCGACGATCCCTTCTATTACCTGAACAACTTCCAACGCGTACTCGCCTGGCTGAGCCAGCGTTACGGTGATGTGCTCAGCGTTGAAGAACAGCAATTCATCGACGCTTTCGCGGCCCTGCCGCGTTCGTCCCAAGGCCTGTTGGTGCGGCTGGTGATGCGTAAGGGCCTGCATTTTCGCCACAGTAAGCTTCACTACGCGGAAATCGGCGAGATCAGCGCCGCCGTAGCGCCGTTGTTGGCGCTGGGTTGGGTCGAGGAGCACGCCAATCTGAGCCTGGTCGAGCTGTTCGATGTGCTGCTCAAGCCGGAAATCCTCCTGTGCCTGGGGCACTTGATCGAGCAGCCCAAGGCAAGAAAGACCGAGTGGTTGCTGGCCCTGGCCGATTGCTTCAGCGAACCCCAGCCATTTCGCGACTGGTGCCCACAGCTTGAAGAGCGGCTGTTCAGTATCACGGTCATGGACCTGTGCGATCGTCTGCGACTGATGTTTTTTGGCAACCTCTACCAGGATTGGTCGGAGTTCGTGCTGGCGGACCTGGGCATCTTTACCTATGAAACCGTCGAGTTCAGCGCTGAATCCCGGGGGTTGCGCAGCCGCGAGGACATCGATGCCTGCCTGTTCCTGCATGAATGCCAGCAACGCTTCGAAGCCGGCGAACCGCTCGAAACGATCGCCGATCACGTCAGCGCGTTGGTCTTGGACAATCCTTGGCTGGAGCGACGCCGAGGCAAATTGCTGTTCCAGATGGGCCAGCATGGCGAGCGCATCGGCGATTTTGCCTTGGCGTTGTGTATTTATCGCGACTGCACTTATCCCGGCGCGCGGCTGCGGATGATTCGTGTGCTGGAGCGCATTGGCGAATACACGCTGGCCCTCGAATTGGCCGAGACGGCGGTGCAATCGCCGCAAAGCGCGGCGGAGTGCCAGGCCTTGCTGCGGATCGTGCCCCGGCTGCGGCGCAAGCTGGGTGGACCGCCGGTACCGCGAGCCGTCGCCCGGGAAGTGGAACGGTTGGATTTGCATTTGCCTCGCGTCGATCCCATGTTGTCGGTGGAATATTGCGTCCAGGCCCACCTGCATGAAGAAGCCGCTCCGGTGCATTACGTCGAGAACAGCCTGGTCAACTCGCTGTTCGGCCTGCTGTGCTGGCCGGCGATTTTCGCGCCGCTGCCGGGGGCTTTTTTCCATCCGTTCCAGCGGGGGCCGGTGGACCTGCTCAACGAAGATTTCCATGAGCGCCGCGCCGAGCTGTTCGCGGTGTGCTTCGCCGAGTTGGATGACGGTCGCTACCGGGACACCATCCGCCGTCGTTACGTGCAAAAGTGGGGCGTACAGTCACCGTTCGTATTCTGGGGCTCGCTGTCCGAGGCGCTGCTGGATCAGGCCCTCGACTGCCTCCCGGCGGAACACCTCAAGCACTGGTTCAACCGCCTGTTGCTGGACATCAAGGCCAACCGCGCCGGCATGCCCGACCTGATCCAGTTCTGGCCGCAGCACAAGACCTATCGCATGATCGAAGTCAAAGGCCCCGGCGATCGCTTGCAGGACAACCAACTGCGCTGGCTGGAGTTTTGCCATGAGCACCGGATGCCCGTCGCCGTCTGTTACGTGCAATGGGCGGAGCAGGGTGCATGACCGAGGTGCCGAGCTACAGCATTGCCGTGCGGGCGTTGTGTGAGTTCACCGCCAAGGTCGGCGACCTGGATTTGCGCTTCACGCCGTCTCCCACCGCGCTGGAGGGGATTGTCGGCCACCGCACCGTGGCCTCGCGGCGCAGCGAGGGCTATCAGGCCGAGGTGAGCCTCGAAGGCATCTACCACACCTTGCGGGTCAAGGGCCGGGCAGACGGCTACGATCCTGGGCGTAATTGCCTCGAAGAGGTCAAGACCTACCGGGGCGACCTGGGCAAGCAACCCGACAACCATCGCCAGTTGCATTGGGCCCAGGCGAAGATCTACGGCTGGCTGATGTGCCAGAAATTGCAGTTGTCACAGATTGACGTCGCGTTGGTGTATTTCGACATCGTCAGTGAAAAGGAAACCTGCCTGACCCACAGCTTCGAAGCATTGCAGCTCCAGGTATTCTTCGAGCAGCAGTGCGCCCTGTTCCTGGCCTGGGCCGAACAGGAATTGCACCATCGCCAGGCGCGCAACCGAGGCGCCCAGGCCCTGGCCTTTCCCCATGCCGGCTTCAGGCCCGGGCAACGGCACTTGGCCGAGTCGGTGTTCAAGGCCGTCAGTACCGGTCGTTGCCTGATGGCCCAGGCGCCGACCGGGATCGGCAAGACCGTTGGCACGCTGTTCCCGATGCTCAAGGCTTTGGCGCCCCAGCGACTGGACAAGGTGTTCTTTCTCACGGCGAAAACCCCAGGACGCAAATTGGCCCTGGACGCGGCCCGGCTGATTACGGACAGCGCCCCGGCCATGCCGTTGCGGGTATTGGAAATGATCGCCCGGGACAAGGCCTGCGAGCATCCGGACAAAGCCTGCCATGGCGAATCGTGCCCGTTGGCCCGTGGTTTTTATGATCGCCTGCCACAGGCCCGTGCGGCGGCGAGCCAGGTAACGCTGCTGGATCAGGCCGCCTTGCGCGACATTGCGCTGGATCACGACATCTGCCCGTACTACCTGAGCCAGGAAATGGCCCGTTGGGCCGACGTGGTGGTGGCTGACTACAACTATTACTTCGACTTCAGTGCCTTGCTCTTCGGGCTCGCCCAGGCCAATGGCTGGACCGTCGCCACCTTGGTGGACGAAGCCCACAACCTGGTGGAGCGCGGACGGCAGATGTACAGCGCGACCCTCGACCAGGCCGCGTTGACGGCGCTGTTGAAGACGGCTCCCGAGCCGCTGAAGAAAGCCCTGCAAAAGGTCAATCGCCAGTGGAACGCCCTTCATGCGCCACAGGTTGCCGCTTACCAGGCCTATGAAAAACCGCCGGACAAATTGCTCCAGGCATTGGGAGCCTGCACGATCGCTATCGGTGATTACCTCAACGACCATCCGCAGGGCTTGGATAGCGGCCTGCAAGCCTTCTATTTCGACGCCTTGCAGTTCGGCCGGGTCGCCGAGTCGTTCGATGAGCACTTCCTGTTCGACATCCACAAGCGCGAATCCGCGCGCCAACGCAGCTTCTCCGCGCTGTGCCTGCGCAACGTGGTGCCGGCTGGTTTCCTGCGGCCCCGGTTCACCGCGTCGCGCAGCAGTGTGCTGTTTTCCGCGACCCTGAGCCCCCGACGCTACTACGCCGACATGTTGGGTACGCCAGCGGACACGGTGTGGATCGATGTCGAATCGCCGTTCCAGGCCGAACAGCTGGATGTCCAGGTGATCAGCCGGATTTCCACCCGGTTTGCCCATCGCCAGGCCTCCCTCGAACCGATCGTCACGTTGATGGCCCGCCAGTTTGACGAGCGTCCCGGTAATTACCTGGCGTTCTTCAGCAGCTTCGATTACCTGCAGCAGGTGGCGGGATTGTTTGCCGAGCGATTCCCGCACATTGCCACCTGGAGCCAATCGCGTGGCATGGGGGAAGCGCCCCGGCAAGCGTTTGTCGACCGGTTCAGCGAGCATAGCCAGGGCATCGGCTTCGCCGTGCTGGGCGGCGCGTTCGGCGAAGGGATCGACCTGCCGGGCTCGCGCCTCATCGGCGCATTCATCGCGACCCTGGGGCTGGCGCA
The DNA here is from genome assembly GCF_016756915.1 of Pseudomonas sp. HB05. Classification (NCBI taxonomy): domain Bacteria; kingdom Pseudomonadati; phylum Pseudomonadota; class Gammaproteobacteria; order Pseudomonadales; family Pseudomonadaceae; genus Pseudomonas; species Pseudomonas sp. HB05. The sequence continues at coordinate 63,521 of NZ_JAESPG010000024.1, read as the reverse complement.
GTTCAACCCGGTCAACGAACAGATCAAGCAGCGCATGGCGGCCATTTTTGGCGATGGCTACGATTACACCTACTTGTATCCCGGCCTGCAGAAAGTCGTGCAGGCGGCTGGCCGCGTCATTCGCACCCAGCAGGATCGCGGGGTGGTGATGCTGATCGATGACCGGTTCGCAGAGACCAAGGTGCAGCGTTTGCTGCCGCTGTGGTGGTCAGTCAGGCCAGAACAACGCCCCCCAACCTGCGAGCTTGCTCGCGAAAGCGGTGGGTCAGCTGCAGTGATGTTGGATGTGCGGACGCCTTCGCGAGCAAGCTCGCTCCCACAGGTTTTGCGGTACACATGAATTTTGTGCCTGCTGAAGATCCATTGTGGGAGCGAGCTTGCTCGCGAAAGCAGAGGGTCAGTTTGCAGTGATGTTGAATGTGCTGACGCCTTCGCGAGCAGGCTCGCTCCCACAAGGATGCTATAGCCACACATAAATCAGGTTTTTCCTGACGCGACACTTGTTCCATACTCCACGCAAATTCCCTCGGATGCCTCGGCCGACATGCTTGAGAACGACCCCAAGACCCCACGCATCAACGAAGAACAGCGCTTTCGCCTGTTGATCGACGCGGTGGTCGACTATGCCATCTACATGACCGATCCGTCGGGGATCATCACCAGTTGGAACTCCGGCGCCCGGCGCTTCAAGGGCTACGAAGAGTCGGAAATCCTGGGGCAGCATTTTTCGCGCTTCTACACCGAGCAGGACCGTGCCGACGGCCTTCCGCAGCGGGCACTGGACACGGCAGTGCGCGAAGGGCGCTTCGAAGGCGAAGGCTGGCGCGTGCGCAAGGACGGCACATTGTTCTGGTCCCACGTGGTGATCGATCCGATCATCGACAGCCAGAGCGGCACATTGCTCGGCTTCGCCAAGATCACCCGCGACCTGACCGATCGCAAGATGGCCGAGGAAACCCTCAAGCAAAGCGAACAACAGTTTCGTCTGCTGGTGCAGAGCGTCACCGACTATGCCATCTACATGCTTGACCCTGACGGCCGCGTGACCAACTGGAACCAAGGCGCGCAGCGCATCAAGGGATATCTGCCGGCCCAGGCCATCGGCCAGCATTTCTCGATGTTCTATACCCCCGAGGACCGCGAAGCGGGTGAGCCGCAGCGCGCCCTGAGTGTCGCCGCCACCGTGGGGCGTTTCGAAAAGAGGGGCTGGCGGGTGCGTAAGGATGGCACGCGGTTCATGGCCCATGTGGTCATCGATGCGATCCGCAGCGACACCGGCACCTTGCTCGGATTTGCCAAGATCACCCGCGATATCACCGACGCCACGAAGGCCCAAGAGGCACTGGAGCAAGCCCGCGAGGCCCTGTTCCAATCGCAGAAACTACAGGCCATCGGACAACTCACCGGGGGCATTGCCCATGACTTCAATAACCTGTTGACGGTGATCCTCGGCAACCTGGAAATCGTCCGCAAGCGCATGCCCAACGAGCCGAAGCTCGCCCAGTTGCTGGATAACGCCACCCAGGGCGCGCTGCGGGGTGTTTCGCTGACCCAGCGCATGCTGGCCTTTGCCCGCCGGCAGAAACTGACCTCCGAGCCGGTGGAATTGGTCGCGCTGGTGCAGGGCATCAGTGGCTTGCTGCAAAGCTCACTGGGGCCGTCGATCCATATCCAGACCCAATTTGCCGAGGCCTTGTCGCCGGTGCTGGCCGACGTCAACCAGTTGGAACTGGCGATCCTCAACCTGGCGACAAACGCCCGGGACGCCATGCCGCAAGGCGGTCGAATACTGATCCAGGCGCAGGAACGGTTGGGAGAGGAGGTCGGAGCACCGGACAGGCCGCTGGCGCCTGGACGCTATGTCTGCCTGGCGATCACCGACGAAGGCGAGGGGATGGATGAGGCGACACTGGCCTTGGCCGTCGATCCGTTTTTCACCACCAAGGGCGTCGGCAAGGGCACCGGCCTGGGGCTGTCCATGGTCCATGGCCTGGCCGAGCAGTTGGGCGGTCGGCTGCTGCTCAAGAGCGAAAAAGGCGTCGGTACCACCGCTGAGCTGTGGCTGCCGGTGGCTGGCGACGCGGTAGCGGACAAGCCTCCGACCATCGAAACCGCGGCCCCGCCGGTCAATGGGCTGAGGGTGTTGATCGTGGATGATGACAGCCTGGTCCTGACCAGTACTCGGTTGCTCATTGAAGACCTCGGCCACCAAGTTCTCTGCGCGTCATCGGGCGCCCAGGCGTTGGAGCTGTACGAGCGCAACCAGGATTTCGACCTGGTGATTACGGACATGGCCATGCCACAGATGGACGGGGCGCAACTGGCGAAGCTGCTGCGCGACCGTCAGCCGACCCTGCCGATCATCCTGGCTACCGGGTACGAACGACTGGAGGGCTTCGCCACGCAACTGCCACGGTTGATCAAGCCGTTCAAGCAAATTGATCTGGTGCAGGTCATCGGGCAGACGATGAAATAAGTGTCCATCAGCGGCTACTGGGTGTTTTTCCTGAACCCGCGCAAGTTCATCGCGCACAGGCAGAACTGCAGGACGATCAATGCGTAGGCGTTTGTGTGCAGGCCCCAGATCACCCAGAGGATGTTGCTGACGATAAAACAACTGAACCCCGCCACTCGTCGACGGGGCTGGCGCGAGCCGATCAGCCAGGCGGCCAGCACCGTGACGGCCATCGCTGGCCATTGAACCCATCCCAGATAATCCACGCTTTTTTCCTCTTGCCTTTGATGCTCTACAGACCTTGGCGATGGCGTGAAATGCGTTTTTTTTAGCGCTTTCAGAACGGACCCAGTTTGAGCGGGTATTGAATGACGATGTACACCCTGTCGATGTCATCGCCGGCCTGGGCGCTGTTGGCGCGGTGGGTGACGTGGGAGAGCTGCAGCGACAGGTCCTTGGCCGGGCCTGACGGCACGATGTAGCGCAGATCGAGGTCGCGTTCCCAATGGCGACCGCCGTCGCCCTGTTGCGGACTGAAGGTTGCGGAGTCGCTGTCGAACGGATTGTAGGCGCCGCCTTGGGGGGCATGGCTGCCATCGATACCGCTTCCCCTCACGTAGCGGGCCATGAAATTCAGGCCGGGGATGCCCAGGGCGCCCAGGTCGAGGTCGTAGCGCGCTTGCCAGGAGCGCTCGCCCGGGCCGTTGAAATCGGCATACTTGATCGAGTTGGCGAGGTAGATGGAGTCGCCGCCGACGAAATCGAAAGGCGTGTCGCCGTGGACTTTCTGATAGGCCAGGGTGAACGCCTGGGCGTCGAGCCGGTATTTGCCGGAGAGGCTGAAAGCGGTGTTGTCGATGCTGCCTGCACTGGCCTGACCATGGTCGCGGGTGTAATACAGGTTGCCGTCCAGGAACAGGTCGCCAACCGTCGAATGCAGGTTGCCGTAGTACTGGCGCCAGGTGTCGCTCAGTTCCGAGGCATAGAGCGCGCCGCCCACCGTGCTGCCGCTGAACAGATCGGCGCCGATGAAATCGATGCTGGCGTGGCGGGTGGTCGCCCCGTAGCCGGAAAAATCGCCCCTGGCGGTGGACGCGTCCTGATTCTTGAACGCACTGAAATGGCCGGCCTGCAAATCGACCTCATCGAATTCCCGACTGGTGAGCAGCGCGCCGCTGGCGTATTCCGGTTGCAGGCGTTTGTCCGCTGTATCGAATACCGGTGTCGCCACGGTCATTTCACCGAGTGCCAGGGTGGTGCGCGATACCTTGAGTTTCAGCGCGCCGCCCGCACTGGAATATTCATCCTCGCTGCGACCGTCGTCGTCCAGCGGCAACAACCCGGTGCCGGCATGGCCCTTGCCACCGTCCAGCTTCAAACCCAGGAAACCATGGACGTCGACGCCTACGCCGACGGTGCCCGGCGTGAAGCCCGACTCGAATGTGGCGATGAATCCCTGGGCCCATTCCTGCTTGTAGTTCTTGCCCGACGGGCTCGGGGAGCGGTAGTCGTTATTGAGGTAGAAGTTACGGCTGAGGATCTCTAGCGATGCCCCGTCCAGGAATCCCGGCGCGGTTTGTGCGGCCATCGCCGGGGCATGCCCGGCGAGCAAGGCGAGGAGCAGGAGCGGCTTCGAAGCGGTTGTCGTTTGCCTGGCTGCGCAGGTGTTTTTTGAGGCGGGCGGCATGCGTGCTTTCCGTGTGAAAGAATTGAAGAGTCGGACTAGGCGGGCTGCGCGCGTAGCACCCGCGACCGCCAGGCAAACGGACTGATGCCTTCGCTGTCGGTGAAGATGTGGCAGAAATGCGCCTGGTCGCAAAAGCCGCATTCCTGACTGATTTGCGTCAGGGTCAGGTCGCTGGTCTGCATCAGGTGCTTGGCCCGGATGATGCGCTGGGCACGGATCCAGGCTTGTGGGGACTGCCCGGTGCTGCACTTGAACGCCCTGGAAAAATGGCTGCGGGACAGGGCGCAGGCCTCGGCCAGCCGGGCGATTTCCAAGGTGTCGCTCAGGCCGTCCAGGATCATCGCCTTGACCCGCTTTTCTCGCCAGGGCGAGAGACCGCCCTTGGTGGTCCGGCGTGCGGGACTGATGGGGGCGCTGACGGCGACGAGCGATGCATGGGCCATGAGATGAATTCCGTGTCCACGGGAAGCGCGCCGGCGTACCGCGCGGTCGAGGCATGCGCCTCCCGCTTTGAAGAGTCTGAACAGAGCGCTCCATTCTTGGTGAGGTCACGTGGACGTGCGAGTTAAACGTTGTTAATTGCGTTTCACCTCAGCGTCGCCGGGCCGCAAGTCAGCACATGGCTGCAATTTCCCTGGGGCAGGCGCGTGCATGATCGGCACCGTCTGGCTGCCGGAAGGGTGGCCGTTTGCTGACTTGCTCAAGGTGAAATGATGAAACGATCTCTGGTGCGCGGTCCGGTGTAAGCCACGACTCTATGCTCCGAGACTATTACGCGGGGCAGGCCTGGCATTGGCACTGGCGTCCGACGTCGCCATGGCCCAGGCGCCGCTCCAAGGCACCCAGGTGCCCGGCTACTACCGGTTGGCGGTGGGCGATTACGAAGTGACGGCGCTGTTCGACGGCTATAACGATCTGTCGCCCAAGCTGCTCCAGGGGATGACCCAGGATCAGGTCCGCGCGTTGCTGGCCCGCCGCTCGATTGAAACGCCCGGCGTACAGACCGCGTTTAACGCGTTCCTGGTCAATACCGGCAAGCAATTGATCCTGGTGGACACCGGCGCCGGCCAATGCATCGGCGCCACCGCCGGGATGCTCTCGGCCAACATGCGTGCCGCTGGCTATCGCCCGGAGCAGGTCGACGCCATCCTGCTGACCCATTTGCACCTGGACCACGTCTGTGGCCTGGTGGATGACAAGCAACAACCGATATTCGCCAACGCCACGGTCTACACGGCTAAGGCCGAAGCCGACTACTGGCTCGATCCACAAGCGCTGGCCAAGGCGCCCGCCGGTGCCCGCGAGTTCTTCAAGATCGCCCAGGATTCCACCGCGCCCTACGTCGCGGCCGGTCGCTTCAAGACGTTCGCCAATGGTCAGGCACCGGTGCCTGGCGTCGATGTCCAGCTCGAGGCCGGGCATACCCCGGGCAGTACCACTTATCGCTTCACGTCCAATGGCCAGAGCATCCTGTTCATGGGGGACCTGGTGCATAACCTGGCGGTGCAGTTCGAGCACCCCGAGGTATCGATTCGTTTCGACGTCGACAATCAGCAGGCGATCAAGAGCCGCGCCAAGGTGTTCAAGGACGCGGCGACCAGCAAGACCTGGGTCGCGGCGGCGCATCTGCCGTTTCCGGGCGTGGGCCACATCACCGCGGTCGACAAGCATTTCCAATGGGTGCCCGTCGAATACGGGCCTTACCAGCGGGCGGCAAAGGTGCCGATGATCGAATAAGCATTTGATTTGCGACAGCGGTCACACGATCAACGGGCCTGACAGCACTCCAGAAAGCGGGGCCCGTGCCGACTCAGAGGGTATTGCCTATAGTTTCTGCTTCACAGGGACGCCCGCTGCCGCGACGGAACATGATCATGACCCCACCTTCATCCTCTCCAACCTTCCGGTCCCTTGGTTGCGCTGAATGCCGCGACCATGAGGCGCTGGGGTTCGATTTCACCATGGCATTCCAGCCCATCTTCAATGTCCGCACGCGGTCCGCGTTTGCCTATGAGGCGCTGGTCCGGGGCGTGAACGGCGAATCGGCAGCCCATATCCTCGGGCTTGTGAACGACAGCAACCGTTACCGATTCGACCAGGCGTGCCGTGTGAAAGCGATCGAAGAGGCCGCGCGGCTGGGGATCCTGGACATTCCCGATTGCCTGCTCAGCATCAATTTCCTGCCCAACGCCGTGTATCGGGCCGAGACCTGCATACGGGCGACGTTGGAGGCGGCGCGTCAAAGCAATTTCCCGTCGAACCGGCTCATGTTCGAAGTCACGGAAGGCGAACGGGTCGATGATCCCGACCATCTCAAATCGATTTTCCAGGAGTACGAACGCCAGGGTTTTACCACCGCCATCGACGATTTCGGTTCCGGCTACTCCGGGCTGAACCTGCTGGCACTGTTCCAACCCCAAGTGCTGAAGATAGACATGGCGTTGACCCGAGGCATCGACCAGGACCGTGTCAAACAGGCCATCGTCGATGGGATCCTCCTGGTCGCCAATCGGTTGGGGATTACCGTCATCGCCGAGGGCGTCGAGACGCCGGAAGAAAGCGCCGCGCTGCTGGCGCTGGGCATCGAGCTGATGCAGGGGTTTCTGTATGCGCGGCCAGAGATCGGTCGACTGGCGGTGGGGCGGTTCGAATAAGCGTGCGTTCGTCCCCGTAGGAGCTGCCGAGCGAAGCGAGGCTGCGATCTTTGGATCAAAAGATCGTCCGAACGCGGCCCGAGGCTTCGCCAGCTCCTACAGGGTATGTTTCAAGGTCGGGATTGTGCTGACGGTGCTGGCGACAACGGCGGCGTCCGCGGCGGAGTCATCCGTTTCGATCCCAGCGACTCGAAGGCCGAAGCCAGTTGCAACAGTTTCGAGTCGTCATAGGCCCGGCCGGCGAACGTCAAGCCGACGGGCATGCCGATGTCCGCCATGACGCCCATCGGCACGGTGACGGTGGGCACGCCCAGGTGGCGGATGGCGAGGTTGCCATTGGCGACCCAGACCCCGTTGCTCCAGGCGATGTCGGCGGACGCTGGGTTGACGTCCGCATCCGCTGGCCCGACATCCGCTACGGTGGGGAAGATCACCGCATCCAGGCCCAGCCGTGCCATCCAATCCTCCAGATCGATCCGGCGGGTTTCTTCGAGGCCGCGCAAGCCCTCGGGCAGGGTGGGGATCTGGTCCCACGGCGTGATGCCGCGCTGGGCCATCTTCACGTACTCGTCCATGCCGGCGGCCAGGTCGTCCTCGCGGTTGGGCAGGGTACCGGGGTCGTGGGGGAAAATCAGCGGGCCGTCGACGTCCGCCAGGCGATTGAGTTTCGGATCGCCGTTGGCCCGCAGGAAGTCATCGAACGCCCAGGCTGACAGGTCCCACAACTCGTGGTGCAGGAACTCCTTGGTCACCAAGCCACGGGTGAACACGGTCGGCGCGCCGGGACGGTCGCCCTCGCAGTTGGACACCAGCGGGAAATCCACCTCGATCACTTCGGCGCCTCGGGCCTCCAGGGCTTTGCGTGCGGCTTCCCACAGGGCAATCACCGAGGGGCGCGTGATGATGCGCTGCCCCGTCGGGCCACCGATGCCAGGTTTCTCAGCGGTGCCCGCCTCGGGATCGGCGTTGATGTACATGCGCGGAACGCCCAGGCGTACGCCCGCCAGCGTTTCCGGTTTGGCGGCAAGGCTTGGGTAGGAGGCGGGACGAACCGAATCGACGGGAGGAATCGGTACCCAGGGTTGCAGGCGCCACAGGTCGCCTCGGGTCTCAGGGTCGTTTGCCACCACCACGTCCAGCACTTCGAGCAGGTCGGCCATGGTCCTGGCGTAGGGCACGACCACGTCCATGGTCGGTGTCAGCGGCCAGTTGCCACGCACCGAGATCACCCCGCGCGACGGCGTATAGGCACACAAGCCATTGTTCGAGGCCGGGCCGCGTCCGCTGGACCAGGTTTCCTCAGCCAGGCCGAAGGCGGCGAAACTGGCGGCGGTCGCGGTGCCCGCACCGTTCGAAGAGCCCGAGGCGAACGGCGCCGTGAGGTAGGCGGCGTTGTAGGGGCTTTCGGCCCGGCCATACACGCCGCGCTGCATGCCGCCGTTCGCCATCGGTGGCATGTTGGTCTTGCCCAGGCAGATGGCCCCGGCGGCGCGCAGCCGCTCGATGGTGAAGGCGTCGCGATAGGCGATCAGGTCCTTGAAGGCCGGGCTGCCGGAGGCGGCGGTCAGGCCCTTCACCAGGTAACTGTCCTTGGCCGTGTAGGGAATGCCGTCGAGTGGACCCAAGGTCTGGCCCGCGGCGCGACGGGCATCGGAGGCCTTGGCTTCTTCCAGTGCTGCGGGGTTGCGGACCACCACGGCATTGAGCGCGGTGGGCGTTTCGGGGCCGTCGTAGGCATCGATCCTGGCCAGGTAGGCCTGGACCAACTCGACCGCCGTGGTCTGGCCGGATTCGAGCGCTGCCCGGAGCTGGGCGATGGAGACTTCGGTGATTTCAATCATGCTGTGACCGCTGCGGCTGGTGAATGACGTGAGGCGAGGCTCGGTTCGAACGGAGTTCTGTTGGCTTCACGTCTTTCGAAATGGGTTCTGACATCGGGTTGAGACTGTACTACGAGCGTGACTTGAGGGCACAGCCATTCACAAGATTAACGGTTATCCGTGGCGAGGGGATTTATCCCCGTTGGGCTGCACAGCAGCCCTTCAAGCAGTTTTTCTGAGGCATCAGGCTGTCACCATCAGGGCCGCTTCGCAGCCCAGCGGGGATAAATCCCCTCGCCACGAGGTTATGCGCCGGTAAAGATGCTCGACAAAAAGAGGGTCTTTCGCTCGTATGCGGAAAACCCTATATTCGCGCCACCCTCTATGAGCCCCTACCATGACTATCAAAATCGGCATCAACGGTTTCGGCCGCATCGGGCGCCTTGCCCTGCGTGCGGCCTGGGGCTGGCCTGAGTTCGAATTCGTGCAGATCAATGATCCGGCGGGCGACGCGGCGACCCACGCCCATCTGCTCAACTTCGATTCGGTGCACGGTCGCTGGCACCGTCAGGCCGACGCCGAGGGCGACAAGCTGGTCATCGACGGCCAGCGGATCAACGTCACCGCCAACAAGGCGATCACCGACACCGACTGGTCGGGTTGCGACGTGGTGATCGAGGCCAGCGGCAAGATGAAAACCGTCGCGGTGCTCCAGGCTTATCTGGACCAAGGCGTGAAGCGCGTGGTGGTCAGCGCCCCGGTGAAAGAGCCGGGCGCGTTGAACATCGTCATGGGCGTCAACCACCAACTGTTCAAGCCAGAACAGCATCGCATCGTTACTGCCGCTTCGTGCACCACCAATTGCCTGGCGCCCGTGGTGAAGGTGATCCACGAAAAACTCGGTATTCGCCACGGCTCGATCACCACCATTCATGACCTGACCAATACCCAGAGCATTCTTGACCAGCCGCACAAGGACCTGCGCCGCGCCCGGGCCTCGGGCATGAGCCTGATTCCCACCAGCACCGGCTCGGCCACCGCCATCGCCGAGATCTTCCCAGAGCTGCGCGGACGCCTCAACGGCCATGCGGTGCGGGTGCCGTTGGCCAATGCGTCGCTGACCGATTGCGTTTTCGAGGTCGAGCGCGCCACCACGGTCGAGGAAGTGAACCGCTTGCTCAAGGACGCCGCTGAAGGCGAGCTCAAGGGCATTCTCGGTTTCGAAGAGCGACCACTGGTGTCCATCGACTACCGCACCGATCCGCGTTCCTCGATCATCGATGCGCTGTCGACCCTGGTCATCAACGGCACCCAGGTCAAACTCTATGCCTGGTACGACAACGAATGGGGCTACGCCAACCGTACCGTCGAACTGGCCCGGATGGTCGGCCTGGCGGGCTGAGGAGGGGCGATGAAAGTCTTGTCGGCCCTTGCGCCAGAAGTGCGGCAGTACTTGCTCGTCACGGGCAATTACTGGGCGTTCACCTTGACCGACGGCGCCCTGCGCATGCTGGTCGTGCTGCACTTCCACGCGTTGGGCTACAGCCCTTTGCAGATTGCCGCGCTGTTCCTGTTCTACGAGTTCTTTGGCGTGATCACCAACCTGCTGGGCGGCTACCTGGGCGCACGACTGGGCCTGAACCGGACGATGAACATCGGTTTGGGCCTGCAGGTTGCAGCGCTGCTGATGCTGACGGTGCCTTCCGCGCTCCTGACCATCGCCTGGGTGATGAGCGCCCAGGCATTGTCCGGCATCGCCAAGGATCTGAACAAGATGAGCGCCAAGAGCTCGATCAAGCTGTTGGTGCCGGATGGGCAGCAGGGCACGCTTTATCGATGGATCGCGATCCTCACCGGCTCGAAGAACGCGCTCAAGGGCGTTGGTTTCTTCCTCGGCGGGGTGCTGCTCGCCGTGCTCGGTTTCCAAGGTGCGTTGCTGGCGATGGCGGCAGTGCTGGCGCTGATCTGGGCCGGTAGCCTGATCCTGCTGAAGAAAGACTTGGGCAGGGCGAAAGCCAAGCCGAAGTTTCGCGACATCCTTTCCAAAAGTCGGGCGATCAACGTGCTGTCAGCGGCGCGGATGTTCCTGTTCGGCGCCCGGGACGTGTGGTTCGTGGTGGCCTTGCCGGTTTACCTGAGCAGTGTCTTTGGCTGGGATTTCTGGACAGTCGGCGGTTTTCTCGCCACCTGGGTCATCGGCTACGGCATCGTGCAGTCCCTGGCGCCGAACCTCACTGGAAAGAAGCGCGGGCAAGTGCCGGATGGACGCGCCGCTTGCCTCTGGGCGCTTGCGCTGGCGGGTCTCCCGGCAATCATTGCGCTGGGGCTGTCTCATCAAGCGGTGCTGTTGGGCGGGCTCATGGTCTTTGGTGCGCTGTTCGCGGTGAATTCGTCGCTGCACAGCTATTTGATCGTGGCGTATGCCAAGGAAGACGGTGTGTCGCTGGACGTGGGTTTCTACTACATGTCCAACGCCCTCGGTCGGTTGGCCGGGACGGTGCTGTCCGGCTGGGTGTACCAGGCGCACGGATTGGGGGCGTGCCTGTGGCTGTCGAGTGCATTCGTGGTGGTGGCCGCCCTGGTTTCCCTCGCATTGCCTCGGCATGGGCAGCCCACGACGGTCAATCCTTGATGCCCTTCAGACTCCGTTAAGAAACGGGCTCGATACTCCTCCCCATCAGCCTTGGGGAGAACGTCGGCTCATGCCCGATTTCGATTGGAACATCCACTTGCCACTGGCCTTCGGCGACGCCGGCCAAGGGCTCCGCCATTTGCACAGGGGCCTGCCGGCACACCCTCGGCGCGGCGAATTCGAAACTTTTATCCAGCAGCGTTTCCGCCAGGTCCATGGCGCCGACATTCGGCACTTCATGCCGGAGCTGTTCGGGCTCGATGACCCCAGTGGAGCGCTCTGTGCCGTGGCGGGCGTACGCCGCGCCGCGCAAGGGGCGCTGTTCCTGGAGCGCTATCTGGACGAGCCCATCGAACCCTTGATCAGCGCCGCGGCCGACCGCCCGGTGGACCGTGCCGGCATCGTCGAGGTGGGCAACCTGGCCGCCAGCGACACCGGCAGCGCTCGGTTGAGCATCATCGCGATCACTTATCTGCTGGCCATGGGCGGCCTGGAGTGGGTCGCGTTCACCGGCAACATCGGCCTGGTCAATAGCTTCCATCGCCTCGGCCTCAAGCCCGTGACCTTATGTTCGGCCGATCCGCAGCGCCTCGGCGAGGAACGTCACCTCTGGGGCCGCTACTACGACAGCCAACCGTGGGTCCATGTCGGCAACATCCGCGCCGGCTTCATCCATCTGCGCAACACCGGCCTGTTCAATCGCCTGGGACTGCCAACCCATCTTGGGGAAACCTGCCATGTCGCCTGAAATGGAGCGCTTCAAGAACACGTTGCGCGGCCATGCGCAGCGGCGGGGGCATGCGATCGCGTTGTGGGGCGATGGTTCGCAGCTCGATTACGCGACGCTTTACGCTGAAGTGGTCTACCGCCAGCAACGTCTGCGCGAGGAAAACGCCCAGGTCGTCGCCCTCGCCCTGGACAATGGCATCGAAGCGATCCTCTGGGACCTTGCGGCGCTGTTCGAAGGGCTGACCTGCGTGATCCTGCCCGGGTTTTTCAGCCAGGCGCAGCGGCGTCACTGCCTGGAGCAGAGCCAGGCTGAACGGGTGCTCGCCGAGCCCGGGTTCGATGTCGAGTTGCGCGCTGCCGGCTACCGGCACAGCGGCGAATTCTGGCGCCGGACGTTCGACGGCCCAGGTCGCATGCCGGCGGGCACCGCCAAGTTGACGTTCACCTCCGGCACCACCGGTACGCCGAAAGGAGTGTGCCTGAGCGCCGAAAATTTGTTGCGCGTGGCCCGGGAACTGGAGCAGGCCAGCCAACCGGTCGAGGCCAGGCATCACTTGGCGTTGCTGCCCCTGGCCATCCTGCTGGAAAACCTCGGCTGTTACGCGGCGTTGTATGCCGGTGCAATGGTGAGCCTGCCGAGCCAGAAGACACTCGGCATCCAGGGTGCCAGCGGGGTCGAGCCGGCGCGGCTGTTGAGTTGCCTGGCGGAACGGCGTGCGCAGAGCCTGATCCTCGTCCCGCAATTGTTATTGCTGCTGGTCACGGCTGCCGAGCAGAAGATGTTCAACCCTCATGTGCTGCGGTTTGCCGCCGTGGGCGGTGCGCGGGTGTCCCACGATCTGCTGCAAAGGGCCCAGCGCCTCGGCTTGCCGGTCTATGAAGGTTATGGATTGTCGGAATGCGCCTCGGTGGTGTGCCTGAATCGACCACAGGCCCATCGCGCCGGCAGCGTCGGCCAGCCGTTGCCCCATGTGCAGGTGCGCCTGGCCGAGGACGGCGAAGTCCTGATCAAGGGTTCGACCCTGCTCGGTTACTTGGGTGAGCCGTCGCGCACCAGCCAGTGGTGGCCCAGCGGCGACCTGGGCGAATTCGACGAGGACGGGTTTCTTTACCTGCGCGGCCGCAAGAAGCATCAGTTCGTCACCAGTTTCGGGCGCAACGTCAATCCCGAATGGGTTGAAGCCGAACTCACCCAGGGCGGCGACATCGCCCAGGCCTTCGTTTATGGCGAAGCCATGCCCCACAACCATGCGCTGCTCTGGCCCAACCGTGCCGACTGCTCCGACCAGGCGCTTGCGCTGGCTGTGGCCAAGGCCAATGACACGCTGCCCGATTACGCCCGGGTCCATCGCTGGACGCGCCTGGACCAACCTTTCAGCGCCGCCAATGGCCTGCTCACCGCCAACGGCCGTCCGCGCCGCGAGGCCATTGTCGAGCAGTACCGAGCGCTGCTCACCGACCCCGTTCAGTCCGAGGAATCCTGATCATGAGTTTTTTCGACACCCTGCAAGAAGCCACCCGCCAGGAACGCCAGACACTGTTCAATCTGCCGATCATCCGTGACGCCCTGGCGGGCCAGGTCAGCCTGGGGAGCTACCGCAGCTTCCTGATCCAGGCTTATTACCATGTCCGTCACACCGTGCCATTGATGATGGCGTGCGGAGCGCGCCTGCCCACGCACCTGGAATGGCTGCGCAAGGCTGTCTGCGAGTACATCGAGGAAGAATACGGCCACGAGCAATGGGTGCTGGATGACATCGCCGCGTGCGGTGGCGACAAGGACGCGGTGCGCAACGGCCAGCCGTCGCTGCCCATCGAATTGATGGTCAGCTACCTCTATGACCTGATCGCCCGAGGCAACCCGGTTGGCCTGTTCGGCATGGTCAACGTGCTCGAAGGCACCAGCATTGCCCTGGCGACCCATGCCGCCGACAGCATCCGCCAGCGCCTGGAACTGCCCGCGACGGCGTTCAGCTACCTCAGCTCCCACGGTTCGCTGGACATCGAGCACATGCAGACCTACCGCGGCTTGATGAACAGGCTGGACGATCCGGCGGACCAGGCGGCGGTGATCCACGCTTCCAAAGTGGTGTACCGCTTGTACACCGACATGTTCCGGGGCCTGCCTCACCATGGGGAGTCTGAACATGCGCCTGTGTGATGCCCGTGTGGTGCTGACCGGGGCCAGTGGCGGGATCGGCCTGGCGATCGCCACTGCCCTGTGCGCCAGCGGTGCGCGGGTGTTGGCCGTGGCCAGGCACAACGAAGCCTTGCTGCCGCTGATCGAGCGCTATCCCCGGCACTTGTGCTGGATCGGCGCCGACCTGACCTTCCTGGCCGATCGACGCAAGGTGCTGGCCGCCGCCGAAGCCATCGGCGGCATCAACCTGTTGATCAACGCCGCTGGCGTGAATCACTTCGCCATGCTCGAACAACTCGACGACAGTGAGATCACTGCCATGCTGGCGGTGAACATCAGCGCGCCGATCTGCCTGACCAAGCTGCTGCTCCCGCTGCTCAAACAAGCGGCCAGCGCCATGGTCGTCAACGTCGGCTCGACCTACGGCTCCATCGGTTATCCCGGCTATGCCAGTTATTGCGCCAGCAAGTTTGCCTTGCGCGGGTTTTCCGAAGCCTTGCGCCGGGAGTTGGCCGATACCCGCGTCGGCGTGCTCTACGTGGCGCCACGGGCCACCCGCACCTCAATGAACAGCCCGGCGGCCGACGCGCTCAACCGTGCGCTCAAGGCCAACGTCGACGACCCGCAGACCGTCGCGTCAGCGGTGATCCACGCGATTATCGGCGACCGTCGCGAGCTCTATCTGGGCTGGCCCGAACGCTTCTTCGTCGGCCTCAACAGCCTGCTGCCCAACCTGGTGGACCGCGGCCTGCGCAAGCAACTGCCGCTGGTTCGCCGCCTCAGCCACAAACCCGAGAACGAGCACCTCAAGCCATGAAAAAAATCCTCGCTTGCCTGTTGATCGGCGCCTTGAGCCAAAGCGTCTGGGCGCTGGAAGCGGCTGACCAGCAACGCCTCAGTGACATCCAGCAGCGCTGGGCGCACATCCAATACGAGTTGCCCGAAGGTCAGCGCGCCGAAGCGTTCGAACAACTCGCCACCCAGGCGTCGGCATTCACACAGCAACGCCAATCCATGGCCGAGGCGTGGATCTGGTCTGGCATCGTCAACAGCAGTTGGGCCGGCGCCAAGGGTGGCATCGGTGCCCTTGGCAAGGTCAAGGACGCCAAGGGCGACCTGGAAAAAGCCTTGGCCCTCGATCCCAAGGCACTGCAAGGTTCGGCTTATACCAGCCTCGGCGCACTTTACGACCGAGTACCGGGCTGGCCCCTGGGCTTCGGTGATTCGGACAAGGCCGAGCAAATGCTCAAGCAGGCTTTGCAACTCAACCCCAACGGCATCGACAGCCTGTACTTCTGGGGCGATCACCTCTACCGTCAGAAGCGCTACAGCGAAGCCAAGGTGGCGCTTGAAAAAGCCTTGCAGGCCGCGCCGAGGCCAGGCCGGGAAACAGCCGATGCCGGGCGCCGCAAGGAAATCGACGCTTTACTGGTGGATGTGGACAAGCGGCTGAACTGACGGGGAGCGTGCGTTGCGTTTATTACTGATCGAAGACGACGTGGCGTTGGGCGAAGGCATCCGCCAGGCGCTGGTACGTGAGGGCTATACCGTCGATTGGGTGCAGGACGGCGGCAGCGCATTGCATTCACTGCTCAGCGAAGCCTTTGACCTGGCGGTACTTGATCTCGGCCTGCCGCGGATGGACGGGCTGCAAGTGCTGCGGCGCTTGCGCGACAGCGGCTCCAACCTGCCGGTGCTGATCCTCACGGCGCGCGACGCCACCGAAGACCGCATCGCCGGGCTGGATGCCGGCGCCGACGATTACCTGGTCAAGCCTTTCGACCTGGCGGAACTCAAGGCCCGGCTCAGGGCCTTGTTGCGCCGCAGTGCCGGACGCGCCCAGGCGTTGATCGAGCATGCCGGCATCAGCCTCAACCCGGTGACCCAGCAAGTCAGTTACCAAGGCAAACCGGTGGCGCTGACGCCCAAGGAATATCAACTGCTCCATGAGCTGCTCTCGCCGCCGGGCCGGGTCATGACCCGTGACCATCTGATGCAACTGCTCTACGGCTGGAGCGAGGAAGCCGAAAGCAACACCCTGGAAGTGCACATCCATCACCTGCGCAAGAAATTCTCCACCGACTTGATCCGCACCCTCCGGGGTGTCGGTTATCTGGTGGAGGAGCGCCGATGAGCTCGATCCGGCGGCGTACCCTCACGCTGATTCTCGGCCTGTTGTTCCTTGGGCTATTGATCATCACTGTCTTCAACCTGCATGACAGCAATCATGAAATCGCCGAGGTCTACGATGCCCAGTTGGCGCAGAACGCCCGGCTGCTGCAAGGCGTCATGCGCATGCCGATGGCGAGCCAGGAACACGCGCAGTTGTACCAGGCGTTCAATTCAGCCCTGGGACAGGCGGCGCCCAGGGTCGATGGGCATCCCTACGAAAGCAAGATCGCTTTCCAGGTCTGGAATGCCCAGGGTTCGGTGCTGGTCCATACCTCCAGCGCACCGTCGTTCACCTCACCTCCGGGTGCCCCCGGTTTCAGCGAGGTCGTGGACCAGAAGAACCGCCGGTGGCGGGCATTCGTCCTCGACGACGCGCAATACGGCTTGAAGATCTGGGTCGGTGAACGCGACGACGTGCGTGCCGACCTGGTCGATCGGATCGTACGTCACACGGTTGTGCCCAACCTGATCGGCAGCGTGATTCTGGCCGCGGTGATCTGGCTGGCGATCGGCTGGGGCCTCAAGCCGTTGGTGGACATGGCGGCCAAGCTGCGCGCCCGGCATCCGGGCTCCCTGGAACCTTTGCAGTTGATGCCACTGCCGACGGAGCTTGAACCCATGCAAGCGGCACTCAATCGGGTGTTGGCGCAGATCCAGGAGGTCATGGGTCGTGAGCGGCGTTTCATCGCCGATGCTGCCCATGAGATGCGCACGCCCTTGGCCGTGCTTCGCGTGCATGCGCAGAACCTGATGGAGGCGGGGAGCGAGCAAAGCCGTCGCGAGTCCTTGGAACATCTGGTCGCCGGTGTCGATCGCACCACGCGCCTGGTCAACCAACTGCTCACCATGGCGCGGCTTGAACCGCAGGCGACTGCCGATGCGGCGGTTCCCATCGATCTGCCGGCCGCGGTGCGTGAGAGCCTGGTGCAGATGACGCCGTGGTTATTGAGCAAGGGGCTCGAGCCGGTGCTGGACGTCAGCGATAACGTCGGTCCTGTTCGTATCGATCCGGTGGCCATCGATATCGCCTTGAACAACCTGGTGACCAACGCCGCGAATTTTTCGCCCGCGAACGGCACGATTACCGTGCGATTGGTCAAGAAGGGCGACCACTACGAGCTGTCCGTTGAAGATCAAGGGCCGGGCATCGACGAGGCCGAACGTGAACGGCTCTTCGAACGGTTCTACAGCCGTGGCAATGACCAGGGCGCGGGGTTGGGCCTGACCATCGTGCGCACGATCGCCGATCGCCTGGGCGGTCAGGTCCGTTTGGAAAATCGCCCTGAAGGCGGGTTGTCCGCGACGCTGGAGATAGGTCGCTGTTGAGCGCGAGGCAGCCTATCTGCGATTCAGGTCCGTTGGCCCTGGCGATTTTCCAGCGCGTTGAACACCAGCATCCCGGCCAGCATCGCCCCCATGAACACCAGGATTTGCCAATGCCCGGTCAGCAGAATGGCGACAGCAGGGCCAGGACAGATACCGGCGATGCCCCAGCCGATGCCGAACACCAGGCTCCCGCCAATCAGCCGCCGGTCCAATTCACGCTTGGCCGGTAGTTGCATCGGGTTGCCCAGCACGGAATGAGTGCGTTGGCGCGCCCATGCCAGCGGGGCAATGGCGGTGCCAATCGCGCCGATCATCACCAGCGCCAGGGATGGATCCCAGGTGCCGGCAAGGTCCAGGAAACCCAACACTTTTTTCGGGTTGGCCATGCCCGCCAGGAGCAGGCCGAGGCCGAAGAGCAGGCCGGCGATGAATGCCGTCAGTTTGCGCATGTTCAAAATCCCATCAGGTGACGCAGGACAAACACAGTCGCAAAACCGCTGAGCATGAAACACGCCGTGGCAACCAACGAGCGCGGTGAAAGGCGTGACAGGCCGCAGACGCCGTGGCCGCTGGTACAGCCCGAACCGTAACGGGTACCGACACCCACCAACAGGCCCGCGACAGCGAGGCCGAACCCTCCACTCTGGAATTCGATCGGCGGCAACGTCGCAAACATCCCCCACAACAGCGGCGCGACGAGCAAGCCCAGCAGAAACAGGGCCTTTTCCCCAAGCCCCTCGCCGCCACGCTGCAGAAGGCTGCCGAGCAGGCCGCTGATGCCGGCGATCCGGCCGTTGGCGACCACGAACAGGCTGGCAGCCAGGCCGATCAACATACCGCCGGCCAGGGATGACCATGGCGTGAAGTTGAGCCAATCAAGATCCATCACCGTCCTCCGGCAACCACTAATCGTTTGCAAGCTGCCTGATGGCCGGCCCGTAAAGCAAGCGGCAAATGCTCAGCGAGGGGAAAAGCACGGCGGTCAGGGGCGAGGGCGGCGCATCGGGACGCGTTCATGGCTCATTGTCCTTGCTGGGGCAGGAAATGGTGGCTATCGGGCCTGCGGCTTATCGGCGGCGTTCCCAGGCGGTCGGAACCGTTGCTCCGCCGACCTTCGTGGCGCTCTCAATCAGTCTGCTGCGGCGCAATCAACCACAGGCTGCACGGCATCTTGTACAGCAGGCTTTCCACGGTGCTGCCGATCAGTTTGTCCAGGCCGCTATGGCGCACGCGTCCCATGACGATGACGTCGATGTCATGGGCTCCGGCGTAGCTGGCGAGCACCCTTGCCGGATCGCCCATGATCATGCGTCGTTGTTCCGGGGCGATGCCGTTGCGTTCAGCCAAGGCGTCGAATGCCTCGCCCTGGGACTCGTAGAGCTGTCGGGCCAGCGTGGATGAGAAGAAGGTCGAGCCGCTGCCAAAGCCGTATTCGGAGGCAGTGATGGAGGAAAGATCGTAGGCGTAGATGACTTCCAGTTCCGCATCGCAGCTCGCCGCCAGTTTGTTGGCTTCACCCAGGATCCGGTCATTGAGGCCTTGGTAGCGGCCGTCGCGATGGAACGGGTCGATGGCCGCGAGGATCTTGCGCGGGCGCGCGTGGGCCACTTTGTTGACGAAGTGCAATGGCACGTTGCACTCGCGCAACAAGTGCACGTCCAGCGGCGTGAACATCAGGCGCGAGAACCAGGATTCGGGATCCACCGTCTTGATCAGCGCCTCCATCGGCGTTTCCTTTAGGTGCACCAGGATTTCCTGCAGGGGACGCTCGACCCACGTCACTTCAGTCGTGACCTGAATGCCGAGCTTGCGCAAGGGCCTGGCTTTCTCTTCCAGCCAGTCGCGATGGCGCTCGATGTAGCCCAGGCGCATCTGTTCCAGCGCCTGCTCATTCACCAGCCCGGCCGTGGCCAGGCCTTCCAGATAATCAAAAGCAACGATGTGCAACGCGGCGCCTTCGGCCTGGGCAAGGGCGGCGGCCCGGTCAAACGCGGGGTTGTGTTCCATCAGTGGCGAAACCACCAGCATCAAGCGAGATTGCATGGACATGACATACCTCCTGGGCAAGGACCTGCCGGCGCGGTACGACGTCCGCGCGGGCATTGACTTGGTATCGATCATGGGCGCGCTGAGCCTTGGTAACTTGACTTGCGTCAAACACTCTTGAAAGCGCCGGATCGACCTCGATGTCGAATGCGCCACAGCGAAACATTGATCATGGTCAATCCGCCCGGTTCAATCGGGCGCAGGCTGATGCTTGTTCCTCAAATCCAAGCTCACCCGTGATGAGAGGTTGGTCATGATTATTCGGCTCGAAGAGCAGCAGCCAGGAACGCGCTGCCTGGTGCATTTGGATGACTGGTGCGTGGGCTTCAAGAACGTTGATGACGCGCTGTTGTTTACCAGGACGTTGCAGGCTCGAATCGACGCCCCCCATGTCTGGCCACAAGGCATGGTCACGCGCATGAATGGCGCACATATAGTGCAAGCGGCGCCCCTGCGAACGCCTGCTCACGTGTCGCCGTAGCACCACGGCCATGACCGAAGCCCTGGGCTTTGTCAACGCCGGCGCGGCGCTGGGAATCGGCCTGTTGGTGGGCCTTGAGCGGGAGCGGCGCAAGGGGGAAGGGGACAGGCGCGATTCTGCCGGCCTGCGCACGTTTGCGATTACCTCGCTATTGGGGTACGCCACGATCCGGGCCGGTGGCCCTTTATTATTGGGGTTCGTCGCGCTGGCGTTGGGCGCACTGGTCACCCTGGCGTATTGGAAAAACCTCGACAAGGATCCTGGCATCACCAGCGAGGTGGCGTTGTTTGCGGTGTTGGTGTTGGGCGCCCTGTGCGTCAGCGCTCCGGCCTTGGCCACCGCGATAGGCGTAGTGATGTCGGGGCTGCTGGCCAGCCGCCAAGTGCTGCATCACTTTGCTCGCAGCCAATTGACCGCTGTTGAGTTGCGCGATGGCCTGATGCTGTTGATCGCCGCTTTGGTCATATTGCCGCTTGCCCCGGATCGTTACCTGGGGCCTTACAACGCCATCAACCTTCGCACCCTGTGCTCCCTGACGGTCATGTTGATGGCGGTGGGCGGCCTGGGGCACGTTGCGGTTCGCACCCTTGGCACTCGCTATGGCTACGCTCTAGGCGCCATTGCGTCGGGGTTTGCCTCCGCGACGATGACCGTCGCGGCCATGGGGCACCTCGCCGCGAAGGAACCGGCCAATGTGAAAATGCTGAGCGCGGCCGCCCTGTTGGCCAACGTGGCGACCCTTGCGCAAATCGCGTTAATCGTTGGAGCGGTGGAACCTGGCTTGCTGCGTTGGATAGGTTGGCCGCTGCTGTGCGGGTTGCTGACGGTGTCGGTCTATGCCGGCGCGCTGTTGTTTGCTCGACCCAGGGTGCGGGTCGAGGAGGCGATCCAGCACGGCGGGGCCTTCAGCCTGAAACTGGCGTTGACGGTGGTCGTGGCGATGACCTCACTCACCGTTCTGTCGTCGGCAATGCTCGACGAATTCGGGCGGGTTGGCATGATCGTGACTGCCACTTTCAGTGGGTTGGCCGACGCCCATGCGTCTGCGGCTTCCATGGCTTCCCTGGCCAAGTCCGGGCTATTGCCCTTCGATGACGCCGCCATGCCGCTCTTGATGGCAATGAGCAGCAACTCCGTGAGCAAATGCCTGGTTGCCTGGCTCAGCGGTGGAAGGCGGTTTGCCGGGTATGTGATTCCTGGCCAGGTATTGATGACGCTGGCGATCTGGGCGGGGCTACTACTGCCGAACCTGCCACGCTGAATGATGACCGAATGGCCGCTGGCGTTGATCATCGAGGATGCGTAGCCGGAGCCGGCGATGAAACGGGTCTTCTTCACTCCGCAGCGGGCGTCTTACAGCGGCTGGGCGATCAAGCCGCAGGCGTGGCGGTAAACCCTTGCGCGGGACCGCGATGCGGCACCCGCGCAATGTCGCGGCTAAATATAAAGACGATGGATGACCTGTCGAGTGTCGTCGGGGTCGCTGCGGGTTTCGAACCCCAGGCTGTGGGCCAGGTCCCGCATGGGGGCGTTGCTGGCGGCATCGATGGAATACATCTGGCGATAGCCATTTTTTCGAGCTGCGGCGATCAGATGCTCCATCAACAATGTCCCCAATCCTAAATGCTGCCAGTGATCGGCAACGGTCACGGCGCACTCGCATTCATGTTCAGAGGTGGCGCAGTAGCGACTGACGCCGATTTCGATCAATTGGCCATTGTCATGGACTAAGGCAACGTAGGCCAGTCGCGTCTTGCAGTCGACATCCATCAAATGATCGAGCAGGGCTGCTCCGGGCTCGTTGATTTGTGATAGGAAACGCATGTGCCGCGACTCGGGCGAGAGGCGCTTGATGAAGTCATATTCGCGCTGGCGATCCTCTTCCCGCAGCGGCCTGATCAGCACGTGCCGGCCGTCTTTCAGCGCCTGGATCCAGTGCTTGCCACTGATGCTGGCATACAGCGCGGCGGCGCGTTCGTTGTGGTCCTTGACTGTGAGCATGGAGGCCTCCATCGGGTATGAGCGTACGGTTCGGCAAACCTACGCATTCATCTCTGTTCTACGCCTTTGGCGGCAATCGATTCTGATCTGGATCAGTCCCTGCGTAGCCGCCCGTTGATTGCGCTGTAGTTGATTCAGATCAAACTGCAGGGGGCATCGCCGGGCGCACGCTGCAAAGGGAGTCGCAGATGAATTGAACAAACCGGTGGAGGTGTGCGATGGGCCAGTACCAGCGTCTGCTATTGATCGTCGAGCCCGATTTGCATCCCTCCGCAGCCATGCGCAGGGCCTGCGCCCTGGCCCGTGCCAGCGGGGCGGTGTTGCGCCTGTGCGTGTTTGTCCAACCGCCGCCTCGCACACATCTGTGGGGCGCAAAAAACGACGAGGTGACCATCCAGGGATATTTGCATCGTTATCGGCGCTGGATGGTGGAGGAAGCGACAATGCTCAGGGAGGAGGGGTTGCAAGTGGATACCGAGGTGGTCTGGACCACGCACCCGCTGCTCGACATTCTTCGCCATGTCGAGCAGTTCAAACCCGACCTGTTGATCAAGGACGTGACCTTTGAACCATTGCTCAAGCGTGTCTTCATCACACCGCTCGATTGTCATCTGCTGCGCGAATGCACGGTACCGGTGCTGCTGGTCAACCAGGCGGAGCATGGCTTGCCACGTCGGGTGGTGGCCGCGGTTGATCCCTCGGATCCTCATGCCAGTGCCTTGAACGAACGAATCGTGCAAACCGCCACCATGCTGGCCGGACAATGTGACGCCGCGTTGCATCTGTTGTATGCCTGCGACCTGTCGCCTGCAGTCAATGGCGATACCGCGTTGTTGGCTGGCGCCTGGGATGACGAGTTTGCCGATGATTTGCGTGAGTCATTGCACATGGCGTTTATCAACCTGGCCGAGCGCTGTGGCGTGCCGGCCGAGCGTCGACATTTCATCCTTGGCCTGCCTGTGCCAGTTATCCATGAGTTCGTCGACGAGATCGAGGCTGACGTGATGGTGATGGGAACCGCGCACCGCGTCGGCCTGGAGCGGTTGATTGGCAGCACCACGGAGCGGGCGCTCTATGCATTGCCGGGCAGTCTTTTGGCGGTCAGGGGATAAACCCCAGGCCATGGCGGTCGTTCCCTAATCCCGGCATCGAGCGCCAATATGTGGCGTTCGAGTCCGGACCTGGAGATTTCATCATGAGCCAGTACCAACGCTTGTTGTTGATCCTCAACCCGGCGCAACGACACTCCGCCGCGCTTCATCACGCCGCCGCCCTGGCGGCAGCCAGCGAGGCACACCTGCACATCACTGCATTGATTCCTTCGCTGGATATCTTGTCTTTGCTTGAGGAGGGGCATCGTGAAACTGCGCGGCAGCAATATTTCCAGGACCAAAGTGATTGGCTGGAGGGAGAGGCGGACAAAATGCGCCGTCGAGGCCTGGGTGTCACCACGGAGATGGCATGGGTGGACGACATGCGCGAGCAGGTTCTGGAACATGTCGTACGTTTCCAGCCGGACTTGCTGATCAAGCAGGTCCAGCATGAATCCCTGCTCAAGCGCGCGTTCTTCACGCCGCTGGATTGGCATCTGCTACGCGAGTGCCCCATTGCGTTGTACATGGTCGGCGCAGCCGGTCACGCCTTGCCGCGCAAGGTGGTCGCGGCGGTAGACCCCTCCAGTGCGTTTGCACAGAACAGCGGGCTCAACGACCGGGTCATTCGCCAGGCTCTGGGCTTGGCGCTGCAATGTGACGCCGAGTTGCATCTGGTTTACGCCGCTGAGGTGTCCTCGGTCTACCTGAGCGATGTGGGCGGCGGCGGCCTGGCGCTGTCGCAGCTCAGCAAGGAATTGCGGCGAAGACTGGAGAAAACCTTACTCGAACTGGCCAACCTGTTCGGCGTGCCTGCCGAACGCCGGCACTTTCTACTGGGGCACCCGGTGTCGGCGCTCAGCGAGTTTGCCTTGGAGCATGACGTTGATGTGATTGTCATGGGCAGATCCCAGCACAAAGATTCGTTTGGGCTGTTGGGCAGCACGACAGAACACATCCTGTACCAGGCGCAGTGCAGTGTCCTGGCGGTCTGAAGAAACGGCCCTGGTGCAAACGATACGAGGTACCGCGACACCGTGGAGATCTGAGCGAGCGCCTTGCCGCGCTGGCCGCATGCCTTGGGGTGGGCTGAAGGTGAGGTAAATCGCAGGTCACGCGAGGCGTTCGACCTCACCGCCGGTCAGGCCAATAGGCAGGCACAGTTCAAGCACGCTGCAGTTCGAGCAAGCGGCCTTGAGGGCCTGCACCTGTAGAAGTCGCGGTTCGATCTCGGCCATGGCGAAGCTCCTTTGGTTGGGGCAAGCATAGAAGAGCAACGCAGCCGTGCTTGTTTTTCTCAATTCAGGCGACACCCATTGTCGACAGCCACAGCGCAGCTATCCAGGATGGGGCACCTGGGGTGGCTATTCTCCAGCCGCCCTTGGCCGCGACATTGGCGCAAGCGTCGCGACAGCGCCGTTTATCACCTCAGCCACCCCCACATTCTTGACAATCGTCGAAGCGAGGCAAATACTCGCCGCCAATATTCATATAGATGACTATATAAGAAGGCCAAAATCTTATGAACCCACTGCCCAGCGATACCCGCCTGCCGCTCTATCAACGTTTGCGCGACCAGTTGGCCGAGCAGATCGCCAATAATCGCTGGCGCCCGGGAGAGGCGATTCCTACTGAGGCGGCGCTTTCAGCCGAATACGGGCTGTCCACCGGGACGGTGCGCAAGGCGATCGATGCGTTGGTCGCCGAGGGCATCCTGGAGCGCCAGCAAGGGCGCGGTACCTTCATTCGCCGGCCGCAGTTCCAATCGTCACTGTTCCGTTTCTTCCGTTTTCAATCCGCCTCCGGTGAACGCCGGGTTCCGGAGAGCCGGATCTTGTCGGTAGAACCTGTGGCCGCGCCTTCGGCGGTGGCTCAGGTACTGGGATTGCCGGTGGACGCGCCGGTGATCCGCATTGTCCGGCTGCGTCTGCTGGAGGTGGAGCCGGTGTTGGCCGAGGAGATCTGGCTGCCGCGCAGTCGGTTCCAGGCGCTCCTGGAGATCGACCTGAACCAGAAAGGCCCGCTGCTCTATCCCATCTATGAAGAAACCTGCGGGCAGGTCGTGGCCTACGCGCAGGAAACGCTCACCGCCGAGTCGGTCAACGAGGTGTACGCCCGTTTGTTGCAGGTCCCGGTGAACAGCCCGGTGGTAGTGATCGAGCGCCTGGCGCGGGACTACGCCGGCAACCCGCTGGAGTGGCGCCGCTCACGCGGGCATGCCGAGCATTTCCGCTACAGCGTCGAGATCCGCTGACCTTGGCGGGCTAGCGGATCCTGCGGCGACCAGTCGGTTGCCGCTGCCCTTGTCATTTTGTTGTTCCTGACTGGCCTTGCAGCGGCACGGTTCGCGCTCGGCTGCCTTTCGTTCCATTTATAAGGATAAAAATCATGTTCAGTTGGTATCGCCAAATCACTTCGCGGGAGCGTAAAACGTTTTGGGCGTGTTTCGGCGGATGGTCGCTCGACGCGCTGGAAGTCCAGATGTTCGGCCTGGCGATACCGGCGCTGATTGCCGCGTTCGCCTTGTCCAAGGGCGATGCCGGATTGATCAGCGGCGTCACGCTGGTCACTTCGGCCCTGGGCGGTTGGGTCGGCGGCACGTTGTCCGATCGTTACGGTCGGGTGCGCACGCTGCAATGGATGATCTTGTGGTTTTCCTTCTTCACGTTCCTGTCGGCGTTCGTCACCGGTTTCCACTCGTTGTTGATCGTCAAGGCCTTGCAGGGCTTCGGCATCGGTGGCGAGTGGGCCGCCGGCGCGGTGTTGATGGCCGAGACCATCAATCCAAAATACCGCGGCAAGGTCATGGGCACGGTCCAGAGTGCCTGGGCGGTGGGCTGGGGACTGGCGGTCGGGGTCTTCACGCTGATCTATTCGTTCGTCCCGCAGGACATGGCTTGGCGGGTGATGTTCATCGTCGGCCTGCTGCCGTCGTTCCTGATCATCTGGGTGCGCCGCAACGTCGAAGAGCCGGACAGCTTCCAGCGCCTGCAAAAGGAACAGGCCATCCCGCAGAGTTTCTTCAAGTCCCTGGCCGGCATCTTTCGTCCCGAGTTGATTCGCGTCACGTTGTTCGGTGGATTGCTCGGGCTGGGCGCCCACGGTGGCTATCACGCGGTGATGACTTGGCTGCCGACCTTCCTCAAGACCGAGCGCAATCTGTCGGTGCTTAACTCGGGCGGCTACCTGGCGGTGATCATCTTTGCCTTCTGGTGCGGTTGCGTGGTCAGTGGCTTGTTGATCGATCGCATAGGCCGACGCAAGAACATCCTGCTCTTCGCGTTGTGCTGCGTGATCACCGTGCAGTGCTACGTGTTCATGCCGCTGAGCAATACCCAGATGCTCTTCCTGGGCTTTCCGCTGGGCTTCTTCGCGGCGGGCATCCCGGCGAGTCTCGGGGCGTTCTTCAATGAGCTGTACCCGGCGGACGTACGCGGTGCCGGCGTCGGTTTCTGCTACAACTTCGGCCGGGTGCTGTCGGCGGTGTTCCCGTTCCTGGTCGGCCACATGAGCGACTCGATGTCCCTGGGCTCGGCCATTGGCATCGACGCCGGCATTGCCTACGGCGTGGCGGTGCTTGCGGCGCTGTGCCTGCCGGAAACCCGAGGCCGGAGCCTGGAAGCCACTGCGCCTGCGGCGTCCGACCTGGCACCCGGCGGCGAGCGCGCCCGGGCCTGATTATTTCTTATTTACGCTAGATGAAGACTCATGGTTGATCTCACCAAGACGCCGGTTACCGGCATCGATTGCCACGCTCATGTGTTCAGCCGGGAGCTGGAGTGGGCGGCGGTGCGGCGCTACACACCGGACTACGACGCCACGCTCGGGCAATACCTGGGTCATTTGCAAACCCACGGCCTCAGCCACGGCGTGTTGGTGCAGCCGAGCTTTCTCGGCACGGATAACCGCTACCTGCTGGCCGCCCTACGACAAGCGCCGGAGCAGTTGCGCGGGGTTGTGGTGGTGGGGCCGGGTATCGGCCGCGCTACGCTGGAGCACATGGCCCGGCTGGGGGTGGTCGGCGTTCGCTTGAACCTGATGGGCAAGGCCTTGCCCGATTTTCGCGAAGCCGCCTGGAAGGAATTGCTTGGCCATCTCGCGACATTGGGCTGGCATGTGGAATTGCATGCCCCGGTGGCGGAGCTGCCAAGCTTGATTCGTCAGTTGATCCCGTTTGGCGTGCAGGTGGTCATCGACCATTTCGGTCGCCCGGATGCGCGTCTGGGCATCGACCAACCGGGTTTTGCCGAGTTGTTGGCGCTGGGGCTCGGCGGACACGTATGGGTGAAGGTCTCGGGCATCTATCGGCTGGCGGGGACGGACCGGCGGAACCTGGAATTTGCCCGCGCCGCACTGGCCTTGCTTGAGCAGAATTTCGGCCGCCAGCGTCTGGTATGGGGCAGTGACTGGCCCCATACACAACATGAGGCCAGCGTCGGCTTCGATACCGTGATGCAACAGTTGCGGGCGTTGGAGTGTGCGGGTCCGCTCATGCGTGCGCTGATGGTCGAAACACCGCGTGCATTGTTCGGGTTCTGATGTCAGCGGAGGTGCCGTCGAATTTTCCTGAACTCGCGGGTTGGATAGGGATCTAGAATCCATTGCAGCTGCATGAAAAAATCCGCGCCGGCGTATGAAAGGATTTATCCGGGCCGGGATCGCGCCTCGGATTTTGACCGCAAGCGCTGTGTAGCAGGCATCCAGCCAGGCGGATTGAGGATCAGTAATGTCGAATATTGAAGCGTTTCCCCTGGAGACGCGCACGCCGAGCGAGTACGAAAGTCTCGTGTCAATGGGGGCCAACGCGCTCGATGCGATTCCCGGCGCGGTGTATCTCTGCGACCGCCAGGGTTGGCTGGTCCGCTACAACAGCGAGGCAGCAACCCTGTGGGGACGCACGCCAATAGTGGGTGAGGGCGGCGACCGGTTTTGCGGTTCCTATCGTCTCTACCTGCCCGACGGTACGCCGCTGGCGTTCGAAGATTGCCCGATGGCCTCGGCGCTTGAAGACGGCGCGGCGACGCGTAACCAGGAAGTGCTCATCGAGCGTCCGGACGGAACGCGGATCGTGGCACTGGTCAACATCCGCGCCTTGAAAGATGGTCATGGAATCATTCAAGGGGCAATCAACTGTTTCCAGGACGTCTCGGCGCACCACGCCCTGGAGCAAGAGCTGCGGCGCAAGAATGCCGACCTGGAAGACTTCTTCGAAAACAGCGCCGTCGGCCTGCACATCGTCAGTGGCGACGGCATCATCCTGCGTGCCAACAAGGCCGAATTGGCCCTGCTGGGGTATTCGGCGGACGAATACATTGGCCGGCCCATCGCTGATTTTCATGTCGATGAGCCGGTGATTGGCGACATCCTGGGCAAATTGAGCAGTGGCGAGTGCCTGGAAAGTTATCCCGCGCGATTGAAGGCCAAGGACGGTTCGATCAAGTACGTCACCATCACCTCCAATGGCCGGTTCGAGGACGGCAAGCTGTTCAATACGCGCTGCTTCACGGTTGACATGACCTGTGTCCACCTGGCCGAGGCGGCGCGCCAGGAGAGCGATGATCGGTTGTCCGCGACGTACGAAGCGGCAACGATTGGCATCGCCGAGGCGGGGGCGGACGGCCGACTGCTGCGCGTGAATGACGCCCTCTGCAACATGCTCGGTCGCTCCCGCGAAGAACTGCTGGACATGACGTTCCTGGACTACACCCACACCGACAGCCACGACCAGGACGCGGCCTTGTATGCGCGCCAGGTGGCGGGCGAGCTGGACCACTATGTGCTGCGCAAGCGCGCCTTCAAGCCTGATGGCGAGACTGTCTACCTGGACATCCACAGCTCCTCCGTGCGGGATACGCATGGCGGATTCCGCTATGGCGTGCGGGTACTCCAGGACGTCACGCTGGCGCGGCGGATGGAAAACCAGGTCCGTGAAAGCGAACGGCACATGCGCAATCTGCTCGAGGCATTGCCGGCGGCGGTCTACACCACCGACGCCCAAGGACGCATCACTTTTTTCAACCGGGCGGCTATCGAGTTGTCGGGGCGCACGCCTCAATTGGGCGACCTGTGGTGCGTGACCTGGAAATTGTTCAACACCGACGGAAGCTTCCTGCCCCACGACCAATGCCCGATGGCCGTCGCCCTGAAGGAAAACCGACCGATACGCGGGGTCGAGGCCATCGCGGAGCGTCCCGACGGCAGTCGCGTGCCGTTCACACCATACCCGACGCCGCTGCACGATGCCGAGGGCAACCTGGTGGGCGCGATCAACATGTTGGTGGACATCACCGA
Source organism: Pseudomonas sp. HB05 (assembly GCF_016756915.1). Classification (NCBI taxonomy): domain Bacteria; kingdom Pseudomonadati; phylum Pseudomonadota; class Gammaproteobacteria; order Pseudomonadales; family Pseudomonadaceae; genus Pseudomonas; species Pseudomonas sp. HB05. The sequence continues at coordinate 33,996 of NZ_JAESPG010000024.1, read as the reverse complement.
GCGCAAGCAGGCCGAAGACCGGCAGAAAACCCTGATCGACGAGCTCAACCATCGGGTCAAGAACACCCTGGCCACCGTGCAATCCCTGGCGGCCCAAACCTCACGCAACGCGGAAAGCGCCAAGGAGGGCTACAACCGCTTCGAGGCACGCCTGCTCGCCTTGTCGCGCGCCCACGATCTCCTGACGAGGCGGCATTGGGGACAGACGCCCCTGGCGTCGCTGGCCCAGGAAGTACTGCTGCCGATATTCGGCGCCGAGCCCGGCCGTGTCACGATCGAAGGCGATGCCGTCGATGTCGATACCCGCGTAGCGCTCAGCCTCACGATGACCCTCAACGAACTGGCAATCAACGCCCTCAAGTACGGCGCGATGTCCGTCGAGACAGGCAGGCTTTCAGTGAATTGGAACGTCCAAGCGCAATCGAACGGAAACTTGTTGACCTTGGATTGGCGTGAGCAGGGCGGGCCCCCGGTGTCACCGCCGGAACGCGAAGGGCTGGGATCGCGTTTGATGAAGCGCTGCATCGAGCGCGACCTGGGTGGGATATTCGTGCTGACCTATGCCCCAGAGGGCGTTCTCTGTCGCTTCTCGTTCATGGTCACTGAGCATTCGGCATGACCCTTTTTGCGGGTATCAGGGTCCTGCTCGTGGAGGACGAAGGCACGGTCGCGATGTTGATCGAGGAAATGCTTGAGGACCTGGGATGCACAGTGGTGGCGTCCGTGCCACGGCTCGCCCTGGCACGGGAGAAGGCGGGTACGGCGCAAGTCGACCTGGCGATCCTGGACGTCAATCTCGCCGGGGAACGGGTCTTCCCGGTGGCTGAAATCCTGCGTGGGCGTGGGGTTCCGTTCCTGTTCAGCACCGGATACGGCGCGAGCGGCCTGCCCGAGGAGTTTGCGCAAAGTCCGGTTTTGCACAAGCCGTTTTCAGAAAGCGAATTACAGCTGAAGATAGCGCTGACATTAAACAAACAAGCACGGTCCAAGGAGCAACCATGAGTTTGAACGGCCAATACGATTCGCAGAATATCTTTGCGATGATTCTTCGCGGTGAAGCACCCGCCTACAAGATTTACGAGGACGCCGATGTATTGGCCTTCCTGGATATTTTCCCTCAGTCGCGCGGCCATGTGCTGGTGATTCCCAAGGCATCCCAGGCTCGCAACATCCTCGAAGTGGAACCCGCGGTTCTCGGCACGTTGATGTCAGCCGTGCAGCGCCTGACCCGCGTCATCGTTGACGAATTGCAGCCGGACGGTGTGCAGATCGCTCAGTTCAACGGCGCACCGGCCGGGCAGACGGTCTATCACATCCATGTGCACATCATTCCGCGCTGGGAAGGCGAGGCGCCTGGCGCCCACGGGCAGGGGAAGGCCGATCCGCAGGAGCTTGAGGCGTTGCAGGCGCGGTTGGTGGAGCGTGTTCGTTCGGCGGGCTGAGGCCGTAGCGCTTGTCTGGTTTGGACGCTAACATCCGCGCTGACCTCCCAACACCGCGGACCCCACTCGATGAAATTGCGCCTGCTCACAGCTGCCTTGTTTTTCGCCTGCACCCTGGCCCACGCCGCCGAGCCGAAAATCCCCAAAGCCCTGGAACAGCAGGTCGGGCACTTGGTGGCGCTGCTCAAGGACAGCTATGCCACCGGCTACCCCGAAGCGACGCTGGTGCAGACCCTGGACACCGGTGAGGACAGCCAGGTCACGCTCGCGGTCTTTACCCTCGAGGGTTTCGGGATGGGTAACAACTACAGCCAGTACCTGGCGGTCTTCAATCCCGAGGAGAACGAAGAAGGCGTGCCGCATTACAGTCTGTTGGACGTGATGCGCATCGGCGGTGACAGCTGGCGGGCGATCGATAAGCTGGACGCCAAGCTGGTCAGCGACCCGGCGGGTGAGCAGACCTTGATCGACATCCCCGTGATGGAAAATACCGACGACGATGCGCCGAATTTCCCCAGCAGGGCGGCGGTCATCCACCTTTCCCTGGATGGCTCACCCTCCCTGCGGTTGATGGAGATCAAATAAGGCGATGTCGTGATGCCTCTATTGCAGCGGAACATACACATCGGTTTGCCATTGATCCTGTGGCGTCTCTGGGTAGACGCTCAGGTAGTGGAAGAACAGCGGCTGGTCCCGAAGCTCTTCGCCGCTGGCGGGAAGCCAGTCGCGGTAGATCGGGTAGATCGTTTCGCCGATGTGATCCGGTGACCCCGCGTGGCGAACCACGACATAGCGGCCGCCAGGTATGACGAGCGGCTGGACGCCGAACTCGTTCGGCGCCACTTCCTCGTCAATCTCACCACAGATCGCGAAGCGGAAGGCCTGTGGCGGTGTCGTATCGGGATTGCCGTAAGGGATGCCGAACGTGCGGCTTGTCGCCACCGGCGATTGTCCGCTGCGCATGCGCCACTCGATGAACTGGCGCACGCTTTCATTGACGAGCCCCGGAGGTCCGCGGTGCTCAAGCGTCGCTACCTTGATTTCAGGGCATTCAACGATTCGAACGTGCATGAGGATATTCCTTGAGAAATGGGGGATGGCAAACACCGTACTCCAGACCTGCCAGTTCGGGTTCTTCCTGAACACACTCGGCGCCATGCCGAACGCTCGTCCGAACGCCCGGCTAAAGGCTTCGGGACTTTGAAAGCCTGCATCCAGTGTCGCGTCCAATACCGAGCAATCTGCGTTTGCAATCAGGCGATGTGCCGCGCGTCGCAGCCGCATCAGTTGCACATAACGTGAAACGGGTACGCCCGTGAACGCCGTAAACTGCCGATGGAAGTGAAACACCGAGAAGTTCGCCACATCACTCAGCGCCTTTACCGACAGATCCCCTTCGAGATGGGTATCGATGTAGGCCAGGACGGCGGCGAAGCGTTTTGTGTAAGCGAAATCGCTCGGTTGTTCAGGCACGGGTAAAGGCTCTTGGAGGTGCGGTCGGCGTAGAGTCTTCGATTGGCCATGGGCCTGCCTAGCCGCGTTTGCTCAAAAGAGCGTAGCTCGGCCGTCGAGATTGGGGGCGTTCGCCAACGAGCGTCAATGACGATCAGCGGTTATACGAATTTATGTAGTTTTGATATGAGTCCTATGCCATTGGCACGGTTTATCGATCAATGCTGCGTGGGTAGTTTGTTCTCGACGATATCCATCGAGAGGCAACCCAATGAAGGCAAGCACCTTGTATTTCGCGTTATGCGCGGCGGCGCCTTTTGCCGACGCCGCCGGCCAGGAAGGCGCCGGCGGGTCGCGCACGTCACAGCAGATCAGCCGAGCGGGCAGCCAGGCCTCGGCCGCAGGGCCTGAGGATTATTTCACCGGTCGCGTGCGGGTTGATCCGTTGTTTCCTGCCACAGGCGAAATCAATGCCTCCGCGGCCTACGTCAGCTTTGAACCTGGCGCGCGCTCGGCCTGGCATACACATCCCGCCGGCCAGCGATTGGTGGTGGTATCCGGCATTGGCCTGACGCAGGAGTGGGGCAAGCCGGTGCAGCAGATTCGCCCGGGAGACGTGATTGTCTGTCCGCCGGGCGTCAAGCATTGGCACGGCGCTGCGCCAGACAGCGCCATGACCCACCTGGCCGTGACCGGCACGGTGGACGGCAAGAATGTGCAATGGATGGAAAAAGTCAGCGAAGAGCAATACGAAACCGGCGCAACACCGACGCCGCCGACCGCGCCGGATAACGTGACGGTTTCACAAACCCTGTCGGCCAAGCAGCAAGCCATCCCGGTGATTGCCGCCGCCATGGCGACGAGCAACATGCCGGCGCTCAATACCGCATTGAATCAAGGGCTGGATGCGGGCCTGACCGTCAGCGAGGCCAAGGAAATCCTGGTGCAGCTCTACGCCTACAGTGGTTTTCCCCGCAGTCTCAACGCGCTGGGTGAACTGATGAAAGTCGTGGAGGCGCGCAAGCAACGTGGCGTGCAGGACGAGCCGGGGCGTGAACCCGCTGGCCCGATTCCCACCGGCGACGCATTGCTGGCGGTAGGCAAGGCCAATCAGACGCGCATTGCCGGCGCCCCCGTCCAGGGGCCGTTGTTCGACTTCGTTCCGGTCATCAACCAATACCTGCAGACGCATTTGTTTGGCGATATTTTCGAACGCGACAATCTGGATTGGCAAAGCCGTGAGCTGGCGACGGTCGCCGCGCTGGCGGTTACCCCAGGCGTGGATTCACAACTGCGCTCGCACATGGCCGCCAGCCTGCGAGTCGGCCTGAGCGCGGCGCAATTGCGGCAAGTGATCCAGTTATTGGAAGAGCAGGGCGACGCCGCTGCGGCCAAGCGTGCTGCTCAAGCGTTGGACGCCAGTCAGTCCTCGTAGCGCAAGGCGTCGCGCAACAGCGTGAAGGCCGGCGAATTCTGGCGGCGGCTGGGGTAATAGAGGTGATAGCCGGAAAACGGCTCGCACCAATCCTCCAGCACGCGGATCAACCGGCCTTGCGCCACGGCGTCCTCTACCAGATCCTCAGGCATGAACGCCAGGCCCAATCCCTGGATCGCGGCCTCCAGGCGCATGGCAATCGTGTTGAATACCAGTTGGCCCTCCACCCGCACTTGCACTTCCTGAGCGTTTTTCTCGAATTCCCAGACGTAGAGGCCGCCATGAGTCGGCATGCGCAGGTTGATGCAATTGTGGGCCGTAAGGTCATTGGGAGTCCGAGGCACGGCGTGCCGGGCGAAATACGCAGGGGAGCCCACGACTGCCATGCGCATGTCCGGGCCGATGCGCAGGGCGATCATGTCCTTGGCGACCTGGGGACCCAGCCGCACCCCGGCGTCGAAACCCTCTGCGACGATATCCGTAAAGCCGTAGTCAACGATGATTTCGATATTAAGGTCGGGATTGTCGGGTAACAGCTTGGCGAGAACGGGCTGCAAAACAGTGATTGCCGAGTGCTCGCCCGTGGTGATGCGCAACTTGCCGGCCGGCTTGTCGCGAAACTCACTGAGCATCGCCATTTCCTGGTCGATCTCCTCAAGCCTCGGCGCGACCACCTGCAATAGTCGTTCGCCCGCTTCGGTGGGCGCGACACTGCGCGTGGTCCGCGACAACAACCGGACCCCCAGGCGCTCCTCCAACTGACGCATCGCCCGGCTCAGCGCTGGTTGCGACATGCCGAGCTTGGCGGCGGCGCGGGTGAAGCTGCGCTCCTGGGCGACGACGGAGAAGATGGCGAGTTGGTCGTAGCGTTCTGTGGTCATTGATCCGCCTCGGGTATGAGCAGGCAGGGATTATGAACAGGAACGACTGGAATGACCCAGCCCCGAATCATCGAAAACTCAGGGTTACGCACATCCAATATGCACGCGATACCGGATACACCGGTCAAACCGGTCTTCCGGGTTTTCGTAAGCTTCCAACTTTTCCAGAAAACCCGTGCGCTCAAGAACGGCCAAGTCCTTGAGCGTCCAGTCAAAAGGAAAGTCGCCGGAGAACGTCTTGCCTTGATGTTCAACCCAGTGATCGACCGGGAAGGGCATGTAGCCGAGCCATTCGGATTGATAGGTGATTTGGTCGCAGTCGCCTGCGATCACAACGGCGCGGATCCGATGCTTGATGAAGGCTACACGTTCATCCATGGTTTTTCCGATCCTGGTTGATGCTCGAATTCATTTCAGGTTGTTCTGGAAGAAACTCGTCAACTTGTCAAACGGAATCAGATCGACCCGATCATAAAGATCAACATGCCCGGCCCCAGGAATGATCACCAGTTCCTTGGGCTGGCCGGCGAGGTTGTAAGCCTCTTCGCTGAACTCCCTGGAATGCGCATCGGCGCCGGCAATGAACAGCATGGGGTGAGGCGAAATGGTCTCGATGTCATTGAGTGGATAGAAGTTCATGAACTTGATGTTGCTGGTCAGCGTCGGGTGCGTGGTCAGGTCTTTCGACGAGCTGGCCGGCGTGAACTCGCCGCGCGGGGTGCGGTAGAAGTCGTAGAACTCCCGTTGGATCGGGTGGGTATTTTCATCCAACTGATGCACCGTACCGCTGGTGTACAGCGTTTCGCCGCCGACGAACTCCACATTACGCTGCTGTGTCGCCTGAGCGATGACGGCCCGGCGCTGATCGAGCGTCTGGGAATGCTTCAACCCGTTGCGATTGACGCCGCCCATGTCATACATGCTCACAGTCGCAATGGCTTTCATGCGCGGGTCGATCTTGGCGGCGCTGATGACGAAGCTGCCGCTGCCACAAATACCGATGGCACCAATGCGCTCCTTGTCGACGAAGGGCTGGGCGCTGAGAAAATCCACGGCGGCGCTGAAGTCCTCGGCGTAGATATCCGGCGAGACCGCATTGCGCGGCTGGCCCGCGCTTTCGCCCCAGAATGAAAGATCCAGGGAGAGGGTCACGAAGCCTTTTTCCGCCATCTTCGTCGCATATAGATTCGCGCTCTGTTCCTTCACAGCGCCCATTGGATGGCCCACGACAATCGCCGGATTGCTTTTCTTGCCATTGAGGTTCTTCGGAATGAACAGGTTTCCCGCGACGTTCATTTGATACTGGTTCTTGAAGTTGACCTTTTGCACGGTGACTTCGTCGCTGGTGTAGAAGTTGTCTGCGCCGTTGGACATATCGGCTCCTATTGCTGAAAGAGAACTGAACAGAAGGGTTAATAAAACGATGATCTTTTTCATGGGGAATCCTGTCGGTGCGAAGTAATCAGTTCTGGGAAAACGTCACCTGCACGTCTCGCCGGCCCAACGCTTGCGCCAGTCTTGCGGCATCGCCTATATGCCCCAGCCGGGTGTAGGCGTAGGTTGAGTCGAAGGTCGTGTAGAAAATGACTAGGGTGTCGGTGCCGTACAGCATCAGGTCGCCGTTGTGGATCGTTCCCGGCTTGCTCGCTTGGGCGGGGAGCTTCTGCGGAAGGGAGGCGTATTTCTCGTTGCGGTTGAGATCACTCATCTCCAACGTCAGCGGTAATAACGTGACAAATGCACGGGTGGCCGCGTTGTCAGCCAAGGTAAAGGCAAAGCGTTGTTCGCCCACGGTCATCCACATCTCAGGTTGCTCCGTTATCGAAGGTGCCGAGGCGGCACCGGAAATTGTCCCGTAGCTGCCAAGCATCAACGCTGACGCCAGCAAACCCAGCCAGACCGGTCTCATCGCGATGCCCCGAATTCGTTTCTGTTCATGGGAACAATGGTGACGCGCGGGCACTTGCGCGACTAGCTAATGAATGCTTAAAGAGGCTATAAGCACAGCTAATCAATAACCTTTGAAGCGTTTCGCCATGGTCAGAAGAAATCTCAACGATCTGCTGTCTTTCGTGACGGTGGCGCGCGAAGGCAGTTTCACCCGCGCCGCCAACGCACTGGGCGTCACGCAATCGGCCCTGAGCCAGGCCATCAATGGCCTGGAATCGCGCTTGCAAATCAGGCTGCTGACGCGGACCACCCGCAGCGTTTCGCCAACTCTCGCCGGCGAACGCTTGCTTCAGGCCATCGGCAATCGCTTCGACGAGATAGAGACGGAGCTGGACAGGCTCACGGAGCTGCGCGACAAGCCCGCCGGCACCGTGCGCATTACCTGCGGGGATCATGTCCTGCGCACGACCTTGCTGCCGAAACTGACCGGGCTGCTGCACGAATACCCGGACATCAACGTCGAGTTTGATGTCAGCTACGGCTTTCGCGACATCGTCGCGGACCGTTTCGACGCGGGCGTGCGCCTGGGCGACACCATCGACAAGGACATGGTGGCGGTGCCGATCGGCCCACCCTTGCGGATGGCCGCCGTGGCTTCGCCAGCGTATTTCGCCAGCCGCGCCATCCCCGGGCATCCTCGCGACCTGATGAACCATCGCTGTATCAACCAGCGCATGCCGACCTCCGGCGGGCTTTATGTCTGGGATTTCGAGCAGCGAGGCAAGCAAGTGAACGTGCGCGTGGACGGCCAGCTCATCTTCAACACGTCGACGCACATCGTGCAGGCGGCAGTGGCCGGGCTGGGCATTGCCTACCTGCCGGAAGAAGAATTTGAACCGTACCTTCAGGACGGCCGATTGGTGCGCATCTTGGAAGCGTGGTGCCCGCCATTCTCAGGCTACTATTTGTACTATCCGAGCCGGCGCCAACCGTCACCTGCGTTTACACTGGTTGCCAATGCGTTGCGCAAGGACATCCAGGGGGATGCCTCGAAACCGCTGCCTGCTGGCCCATAAGGCTAAAAAGCACCAGTCGTCGTTTTCAGGATACGTTTAGTCGTCCATATGCAATCGCCAGTCCCCGGGAGTGGCAAGCTGTGAAGATGCCCCGGACCAAGTGCGCTAAAGACACCTGGCCGGAGAGCGAGAATGGCGATCGGAATGCCACGCTACCGTGACGTGGGCCGGACGCCGCCGCCAAGACTCCGAACGACCAGCGCCACGCGGCGTTGTCGTTCGAGATGCCGAGGTACGTTTATGCCTGATGAGACGCTTCACCTGCCTCTGATCCACAGCGTGCTGGCGCGCGAGAAGGACACCCCCGGTGCCTTGTTGCCGATCCTCCACGCCATCCAGGAAGGTTGCGGGTACGTTCCCGACGCCGCCGTCCCTGAAATCGCCCATGCCCTCAACCTCAGCCAGGCTGAAGTGCGCGGTGTGATCAGCTTCTACCACGACTTTCGCACCACGCCACCGGCGCGCCACACCCTGCGCCTGTGCCGGGCCGAGTCGTGCCAGAGCATGGGGGCCGAGGGCCTGGCGGCGCAGTTGCGCGAACAGCTTTCGCTGGACGATCACGGCACCAGCGCCGACGGGGCCATCAGTCTGCGACCGGTCTATTGCCTCGGCGCGTGTGTCTGCTCGCCGGCCCTGGAACTGGATGGGGAACTGCACGCGCGATTGACCCCGGAACGCCTGCGCCAGTTGGTGAATGGTTGCCTGGAGGACGGTCCATGCTGACCCTCTGCATTCCCCGTGATTCAGTGGCCCGTGCCGTTGGTGCGGACAAGGTGGCCGATGCGCTGGTTCGCGAGGCCGAGCGGCGTCAGTTGCCGCTGGAGGTGTTGCGCACCAGTTCCCGTGGGCTTTATTGGCTGGAACCGTTGGTGGAACTGGACACGCCTGAAGGACGCTTGGGTTTTGGCCCGGTCACGGCCCAGGACGTACCGGGCCTGCTCGACGCGCTGGCGGGTGATCCTGGCAGCCATCCATCGGCATTGGGATTGGTTGAGCACATTCCTTACCTCAAGAGCCAACAACGCCTGTTGTTTGCCCGTGCCGGCATCACCCAGCCGTTGTCCCTCGATGACTACCGCGCCCAAGGCGGCTTCCTCGGCCTGGCCCGGGCGATCCAGACAGAGGGCGCCGAGGTGGTTGCCCAAGTGCTGGATTCCGGCCTGCGTGGCCGGGGCGGGGCGGCGTTCCCGGCGGGCATCAAGTGGCGCACCGTGCGCGACGCCCCGGGACCGCAGAAATACGTGGTCTGCAATGCCGACGAAGGCGACTCCGGCACCTTTGCCGACCGCATGCTGATGGAAGGCGACCCGTTCCTGCTGATCGAAGGCATGATCATCGCCGGTATCGCGGTGGGCGCGACGATGGGCTACATCTACGTGCGTTCGGAATACCCGGACGCCGTCAGCACCCTGAACCAAGCACTGCGCATTGCCCGCGAGGCCGGTTACCTGGGCGTGGATGTGGGTGGCAGTGGCCGCGCCTTCGAACTTGAAGTCCGGGTCGGCGCCGGCGCCTACATCTGTGGCGAGGAAACCGCGCTGCTCGAATCCCTCGAAGGCAAGCGCGGCACGGTGCGCGCCAAGCCGCCGCTGCCGGCGTTGCAAGGGCTATTTGGTTTGCCGACGCTGGTGCATAACGTGGTGACGCTGGCCTCGGTGCCGGTGATCCTGGAGAAAGGCGCGCAGTTCTATCGTGACTTTGGCATGGGCCGTTCCCTGGGCACCATGCCGTTCCAATTGGCCGGCAACGTGCGTCGCGGCGGCCTGGTGGAGCGGGCGTTCGGCCTGAGCTTGCGCGAATTGGTGGAAGAGTACGGCGGCGGCACCGCCAGCGGTCGTCCGCTGAAGGCCGCGCAAGTCGGCGGGCCGTTGGGCGCCTGGGTGCCACCTGCTCAGTTCGATACGCCGCTGGACTACGAAGCGTTCGCGGCGATGGGCGCGATGCTCGGCCACGGTGGCGTGGTGGTCGCCGATGACAGCCTGGACATGGCCAAGATGGCCCGGTTTGCCTTGCAGTTCTGTGCCGAGGAATCCTGCGGCAAATGCACGCCGTGCCGCATCGGTTCGACCCGTGGCGTCGAGGTGGTGGATCGCCTGCTCGCCAGCACCGATGCCAATGCCCGCCAGGAACAGGCGTTGTTGCTGCATGACCTTTGCGACACGCTGCAATACGGCTCGCTCTGTGCCCTCGGTGGGATGACGTCCTACCCCGTCGCCAGCGCCCTCAAGCATTTCCCCGCCGACTTCGGTCTGGCGACCTCGGAGGCCGACCAATGATCACTATCTTCGATCCAGCCAGCGACATCGACCTGGGCACCCCGGCCCGCGAAAGCGACGTGCAGGTCAGCCTGACCATCGACGGACGGGAAATCAGCGTCCCCTCCGGCACCTCGGTGATGCGCGCGGCGGCCTTGCTCGGCACGACCATTCCCAAACTGTGCGCCACCGACAGCATGGAAGCCTTCGGCTCCTGCCGCATGTGCCTAGTGGAGATCGACGGCATGCGCGGCTATCCAGCCTCATGCACGACGCCGGTGACCGCGGGCATGGTGGTGCGCACGCAAACGTCCAAGCTCGCCACCCTGCGGCGCAACGTGATGGAGCTGTACATTTCCGACCACCCGCTGGACTGCCTGACGTGCCCGGCCAACGGCAACTGCGAATTGCAGACCGTGGCGGGGCAGGTGGGCTTGCGCGAGGTGCGCTACGGTTACGAAGGCGCCAATCACCTCGCCGAAGCCAAGGACGTGTCCAACCCGTATTTCGATTACGACCCGAGCAAGTGCATCGTCTGCAGTCGCTGCGTACGCGCCTGCGAGGAAATCCAGGGCACCTTTGCCCTGACCATCAGCGGGCGCGGCTTCGATTCCCGGGTGGAAGCGGCCGGCGGTGAGAACTTCCTCGATTCCGAATGCGTGTCCTGTGGCGCCTGCGTACAGGCCTGCCCGACGGCCACGCTGATCGACAAGAGCGTGGTGGAAATCGGCCAGCCTGAGCGCAGCGTCATCACCACTTGCGCCTATTGCGGCGTGGGTTGCTCGTTCCGCGCCGAGATGAAAGGCGAACAACTGGTGCGCATGGTCCCGGACAAGAATGGCCAGGCCAACCACGGCCACTCCTGCGTCAAGGGCCGCTTCGCCTGGGGCTACGCGACGCACCCGGATCGCATCACCAAGCCGATGATCCGCAAGCACATCAACGACCCGTGGCAGGAAGTCAGCTGGGACGAGGCGGTCACCTACGCCGCCAGTGAACTGCGGCGCATCCAGCTCAAGTACGGGCGCGACTCCATTGGCGGCATCACCTCCAGCCGCTGCACCAACGAAGAAACCTATCTGGTGCAGAAACTGGTGCGCACGGCGTTCGGCAACAACAACGTCGACACCTGCGCCCGGGTCTGCCATTCGCCGACCGGCTATGGCCTCAAGCAAACCTTGGGTGAGTCCGCCGGTACCCAGAATTTCGATTCGGTGATGAAAGCCGACGTCATCCTGGTGATGGGCGCCAACCCCACCGACGCGCACCCGGTGTTCGGTTCGCAACTCAAGCGCCGCCTGCGCCAGGGCGCGCGGTTGATCGTCATCGACCCGCGGCGCATCGACCTGGTGGATTCGCCCCACGCCCGTGCCGAGCTGCACTTGCAACTGCGTCCGGGCACCAACGTGGCGATGCTCAACGCGTTGGCCCATGTGATCGTCACCGAAGGCCTTGTTGACGAGCCTTTCGTCAAGGCACGTTGCGAGGCGACGGACTTTGCCCGCTGGCGCGATTTTGTCAGCCTGCCGGAAAACTCGCCCGAGGAACTCGGCCCGATCTGCGGCGTGCCTGCCGAACAGATCCGTGCCGCCGCGCGGGTCTACGCCACGGGCGGCAACGCGGCCATCTACTACGGTCTCGGCGTCACCGAACACAGCCAGGGCAGCACCTCGGTGATGGGCATCGCCAACCTCGCCATGGCCACCGGTAACATCGGTCGCGAAGGCGTCGGCGTGAACCCGCTGCGGGGGCAGAACAACGTCCAGGGCTCCTGCGACATGGGCTCGTTCCCCCACGAACTGCCCGGCTACCGGCACATCTCCAACGAAGCGGTCCGTGCCCAGTTCGAGCAGGCCTGGAACGTGACCCTGCAACCCGACCCGGGTCTGCGCATCCCGAACATGTTCGAGGCTGCGCTGGACGGCACCTTCAAGGCGCTTTACTGCCAGGGCGAGGACATCGCCCAGAGTGACCCGAACACCCAACACGTGACCGCCGCGCTGTCCGCGTTGGAATGCGTGATTGTCCAGGACATCTTCCTCAACGAAACGGCCAAGTTCGCCCACGTGTTCCTGCCGGGCAGCTCGTTCCTGGAAAAGGACGGCACCTTCACCAACGCCGAACGCCGCATCTCCCGCGTGCGCAAGGTGATGGACCCGTTGGCCGGCAAGGCCGACTGGGAAGCGACCATCGCCCTGGCCGATGCCTTGGGCTACAAGATGAATTACAACCATCCTTCGGAAATCATGGATGAAATCGCCCGTTTGACGCCGACCTTCAGCCGTGTCAGTTACGCCGAACTGGAGCGCCACGGCAGCCTGCAATGGCCATGCAACGACGCCGCGCCGGACGGCACGCCGACCATGCACATGGAGGAGTTCGTGCGCGGCAAAGGGCGCTTCATGCTCACCGGCTACGTGCCCACCGAAGAGAAGGTCAACAGCCGTTATCCGCTGTTGCTGACCACCGGGCGCATCCTCAGCCAGTACAACGTCGGCGCCCAGACCCGGCGCACCGACAACGTCGCCTGGCATGAGGAAGATCGCCTGGAAATCCATCCGACCGACGCCGAGAACCGCGGGATTGTCGACGAAGACTGGGTCGGCATCGGCAGCCGCGCCGGGCAGACCGTGCTGCGGGCCAAGGTGACCGAGCGGGTGGCGCCGGGCGTGGTCTACACCACGTTCCACTTCCCCGAATCGGGGGCCAACGTGATCACCACCGACAACTCCGACTGGGCCACCAACTGCCCGGAATACAAGGTGACGGCGGTGGAAATCGTGCGGGTCAGCCAGCCTTCGGAATGGCAGAAGCGTTATCAGGCCTTCAGCGATGAACAAAGCCGTCTGCTGAGGGAACGTCGCCATGCCGAAAAAGCCGAGGTGCGCCGATGAGCTCGCAGAACCTGATCAAGATGGCCAACGAAATCGCCCGGTACTTCGCCACCGAGCCTGACCAGGCGCTGGCGGTGAATGGCATCCGCCAGCACATCAAGAACTTCTGGACGCCGGGCATGCGCCGGGACCTGGGGGCGTGGCAGGAAAAACATCCGGATGCAGTGCTGCATCCGTTGGTGTTGGCGGCGTTGAAAGAGCCGGAGGGAGCCACTTAAGCAAAACTATCTGTGCCCCTGTGCCCCTGTGCCCTTGTGCCCTTGTGGCGAGGGGATTTATCCCCGCTCGGCTGCGCAGCAGTCGTAACCAGTCAGCACGGTTCATTAGATGCAACGCGGTGCCTGGTATGGGGTTGCTGCGCAACCCAGCGGGGCGGTGCGACGTTTCGCTAAATCCCCTCGCCACAGTATTATGAGATGGCTCAGGTCTGGGGCTGCTGCGCCGTCCAGTGTTTCATCTCTTCAGCAATAAAATGATTCACCAGGTCGCTGTACATTTTCTCGATAGCATCCGGGCTCAATCCCTCGGCCTCGGCCCATTCCCGCCGAGTCGCCAGCATCGCCTTGAAGCGCTCCGGTGCACGTACCGACGTGGCCGATGTCTTGAACTTCGACGCCGCGAGCACGTACTGGAAGCGTTTGCCCAGCAGCTTGATGACGGCTCGGTCGAGGGTATCGATTTCTTGGCGGATTTCTTCCATGCCGGTGCATTGCGCAGGGGATAGCTGGTTTTTTACTTCCATTTAGGTTTATTCCATTTGTGGTAGATGGTCTATTTGCTGTGGCAGCTTACTCTGGATATTGGCTCTACAGCCGGCCTGGATGTTTTTGGGTTTGGCGTAACCGACCTGATTCTTACGGTCATACTCCGATCCATTGTGGGAGCGAGCCTGCTCCGGGCGGCGTTCCGACGAAAGCGGTGGGTCAGCTTGCATCTGCATTCGCTGTGCCGCCGTCATCGTCGGAACGCCGCCCGGAGCAAGCTCGCTCCCACAGTGGATCTTTAGCGAATATAAAACTTATGCGCTCCACAGATCTCTTGTGGGAGCGAGCTTGCTCGCGATGACATTCGATCAGTCACTATCCGTGGTGGCTGACACGGTGCCATCGCGAGCAAGCTCGCTCCTACAGTGCTGTTAGCCTTCTAGGCCGCGTTGTTCGATGACGCCGAATACGTCCGTCGCGTCTCGCACGAGGATCCGGGCAACGTTGGTCAGGGTGTTGATGTCGCTGGTGGAGGAGTCGCGCAGGCTGGAGCAGGCTACCAGGGTCAGGAAATCGAGCGTGGCGTGCAGGCGTTCGCTGACGCAGGCGTGAAGTTCGGGCAGTGGGGCTTGAGTGTCGATCAGCAGGACGGGCTGGGTCGTAGCGGTTTGGGTCAGAGGGGTGTAGCGGGGTAACTGTTGATTAGCTGTCATGAGATTACTTCCTTCAATAAAAGAAATGCCCCCTTTTCGCTGCGAAACAAATGGGTGGCAGTTGCGCGCAGGTTCGCAGACCGAGGAAGGAAAACTCGGCAGACCCGAAAGTCTCCCGCGCGCAACCGCCATAAAATGAAAGCGGGCAAGTTTGCCTGAATTTCACTCGACGGTGCATTTCCTTTGTGATCGGGCTGCGAAACCCAGTCACTGACGAAAGCCAGCGACGCCCCAACTATAGAAGTCGATCCCACCCCCCACAACCGACTTGTAGGACGCCCCCGATCCCCCGTGGCGAGGGAGCTTGCTCCCGCTCGGTGGCGCAGCCGCCGCAAAACCGGGCTATGCGGTGTACCTGGACAAATGGAATCGCTGATTTGGGGCCGCTTCGCAGCCCAGCGGGAGCAAGCTCCCTCGCCACGGGTCGTCATTTCCTACGTGATTTTCGGACCGCAAAATCGCGCCACATATCCTGTCATCCAAGACGCTTCACATCTCGGTGATGCTGACCGACAATGCCCGCTCTGCTCCGGGGTAGTTCAGCGGTAGAACACCTGGCTCTTAACCGGGTGGGCGCTGGTTCGAATCCAGCCCCCGGACCCATTATTCGCAGGGTCATCAGCACGTATGCTCACGGACGACACCGAATCTGACGGAACACAGGGCATCGGCGTGGGCTATACGGCCTTCCAATTGTCCAAGGCACTCGTCGCCCAAAGCGCCGATCCCGAGCCAGAAGCCCAGGCCAAAGTGGCTCAGCGGATCGCCCGTTGGCAGCAGGTGTTAGCGCACGCCGCGCAGAGGACTCTGCGGTACGGCGCCCGGATGCCGATAGCCGATATTCCTGTCTGGGTGACGTTGGAAGTTGCCACGGGCGGATTTGCCACGGGGCAGCTGCTGGCCGGTGGTGAGCTGAATGAGCACGAGCAAGCGTTGGCTGCATCGATCCCGGGCATCCGTTCCGGCTTCGAACGTCTGGACCTCAATGCGTGGTATCTGACGGATGAAGGGCTCGACGTATTGCGGAGCTATCTGGCGACGGGCAATTACCGTGTCGACGTTCCGGAGGAGTCGGCCCTGCTGGGCGTTGCGTGGCTGCTGGACCAACGTCAAGTGGATGAAGCCTGGGCACTCATCGAGACCATCACCCCGTTCTTCGATCGGCTGCGCTTCTTTCCATCGCCTTGTGCAAAACCGCAATCTTCTTCGGCGCAAGTCCATGTCTTCAATGTCGGTGATATTCGCCAGCGGCTCTTGAAGTTGCGGGCTCAGCCACGACTGGCGGTCCAGAAGCAGGTCATCGAAATCTGCCTGCCGCTGTACGACGCCGCTGTCTCCCATTTCCTTTTGACTTACCAGGATGAGTGGCCGTGCAGGGTTTATCCCGAGGGCTGGCCCGAAGAGGCCGCTTCGCTGTGCACGCGTTTCTATGCGTTCCGCGATGCCGAAGGGCACACCATTGGCGCTTCTAAACCACGCCTCTCGGAACTGTTCGCACTGCTCGAACAATGCGCTGGCGATCCAAGCTCGCTGACAGGCCGGCAAGTCGGCCGGATTCGTCAGATCGTTGGAGATTTCGTGCGCAAGCATGGTCTACCCGACTCCGACCTTCATCGTGAGTACCGATCCAGACAGCGCGAGGATGTCGCTGCGCCGGACCACCACGTGCTCGCCAAGGCGGTTGCCAAGCGAATGGAACATTATCCGGCCCATGACGGCGTATCGGACTTGGCGCCCTTGCTTGAGCCGATCACCGCAGAGGAGGCAGCCGTGTTCGCCCTTGCCGACGGGGCTGACCTTCCGAAGTCGATTCGCCAGCGGGTGGAGCGCTGCGGTAGCGGTACGATTGCCGAACTGATCGAACGCGGCTTGATTACCTCGGGCGACACCGTCGCGCGGGTATTGCCGGCGATGACCGCTGACATACATAGCGCCGGGTTTCCCGACCCGATACTGGGCAATCTCTACGCGGCGACTTATCGTGCTTTTCGCCGGCGCCGCTCGTTGTTATTGATCGATCTTCAAAGCCAGGTCAGGCTGGACGAGCTGCCCTGGGTGGCGCTCATGGAAGGCCAACGACAACGTCACTCTCTCGACGCGGACATCGCTCGGCAGGCGCTTATCGAGGCATCAGCGCTGACGCTGACTGCCTTTCCCCAGGCGATCCTGCCCAACAAGCTGCTCAAGGAACTGCGTGCCCTCGCCGAAACAGCCGGGCTGGATCTGCCATTCGTGGACGAAGTTGCTTCGGACATCTTCATGGGGGAATTTTCCAACAAGTTCATCGACGCCGCCAGGCGAGCTGGCAGGGCGCTGGCAGGTACCCTGTACGCCCGTTACTACGATATCGATACGCAGGTCCTGACGACGCTTCCCGACAAACCCAAGTCGAGGGCGAGCCAACCCTTCTGGCGGCGCTCGTCAACAGGCACCGATGCCTTGACGACCTTGTGCGCGCAGCGGGCAAACGCAGAGCTGGGTACGTGGCGTCCCGCAACCAACGGCACCATCATTGAACAGCAACAGATAGTCACCACGCAGAACCTCTCGGTGCTGTTTTGCGAGCTTGAATTGAAAACACTGTTGCACCCACGCTTGAACTCACTCGCCCAGGCCTGTTTTGAATGGATCTGCAGACGCCAGCAGATGCGTATCGAGCATTATCACGGGCGCTTGATCATGCTCAAGAACACGGCGTATGCCTGGCGCCAGATGATTTTTTACCTGTCGATGCTCGACGAATCCGAAAGGGGGTCGGCTATCGAACGCATCGAAGCGCATTTCGTTAGCCAGCCGGCGGCTTTTCAGGAGAAGTTTCGACCTGTGATGATTGGGCTGCGCCTTGCAGCAGCGGGACGTCGCTTGCCGCAACAGAATCGAACCATCGAAGGTGCACGCGTTTTCCTGGGGTGGACGACTGAGTCGCATTGGTTGCGATAAAGACGTGCGCTGACGAAGGGCAAGCCGGCTGAAGATTGCCCTGCTCATCGCAAGGCAATAGGTGCTTAACGGTAGTCCCGGAAAAACGCCCGAATTTCCTCCGCCAACAACTCAGGCTGTTCCAACGCCGCAAAATGACCGCCCCGGGGCATCTGCGTCCAGCGCTGGACGTTGTAGCCACGCTCCACCCAACTGCGTGGCGGCAGCGGCAGTTCCTTGGGAAACAGCGCGACCCCCAACGGCGGCTTTATTCGCTCACCGCTGGCAAGCACCAGAGGTCGGCGGCTGCCTTCCACGTAGGGGCGAAACGACGAGCCAATGCAGTTGGTCAGCCAGTAGAGCGTCACATTGGTCAGCAACCATCCGCGGTCGATGGGGGCGCTCGGATCGCACCACGACAGAATCTTCTCGCCCATCCAGGCGAGCAATCCCGCAGGTGAGTCGTTCAAGCCCACGGCCAGGCTTTGCGGCTTGGTGCGCTGGATGTGCGCATAGGCACCTTCGGCTTCGCTGAAGGCCGCGGCGCGTTGCTGGAACGCCGTTTCCTCTTCGCTCAAAGGCGGGTCGACTTCGCCCAGGGGCGGGCGATAGGCGCCGGGGATGTAGTTGAGGTGGATGCCGGTCAGGCGCTCGGGAAAGCGCAGGCCCAACCAACTGGTGACCGCCGCGCCCACATCGCCACCCTGGGCACCGAACTGCTCATAACCGAGCCCGGCCATCAGCTCGCGCCACAAACCGGCCACTTCATAAGGCCCGCAACCGGTTTGCTTGAACGGCGCGGAAAAGGTGTAGCCCGGCAAGGACGGCACCACTACGTCAAAGGCATCGGCCGGGTCGCCGCCATGGCTGGCGGGGTCCGTCAGCAGTTCGATGATCCGCTGCATCTCGATGAACGAGCCGGGCCAGCCATGGGTGAGCACCAGCGGCATGGGATTGGGCCCGACCCCGCGCTGGTGGACGAAATGAATCTCTTGCTCGCCCAGGGTGGCGAGGAACTGTGGCAGGCGATTGAGTGCTGCTTCCTGAGCGCGCCAGTCGAAGGTTGTCGACCAGTGGGTGATGAGGTCGCGCAGCACGTCCGCGTCCATGCCTTCGTTCCAGCCCACGCTGGCCAAGGGCTGCGGCAACCGGGTGTTTCGCAGGCGATCTTTCAAGTCAGCGAGCATGCTTTCAGGCGTGTCGATGACAAAAGGTCTGGCGAACATGTTTTCCTCCAAACAGCCGGATCAGGAACCGAAGCGTGCTTTCTGCCGGGTCCAGGCCAGTTTTATGGCTTCGATGTTCGGCACGAACCTGGACATATGCCGAACTCCCACTACCGGTACCTTGCGGTCGTTGATGGTGGCGGTAAACCCGTACGTGGCGCGGTAGGACGAAGAATCGATATGGTCGAGCGGTGCTTCGTTCCCGAATGCTTCCCACAGGATCCGCGCGGCCGACGGGCTGCCCAGGCCATTGCTGTAGGCGATGATCAGCTCAGGCTCGGCGAGGGGTACGGTTACGCGCTGGAAGAAATCCATGGATTTTCGAGTCAACGATTCAAGGCTGGCCGCAGAGGACTGGCGCGCCACTTTCTGGATGGCCGCGGCGTCGGCGGAGCAAAGCAGCAAGGCGTTGGTGTAGACCGTGTCGCGCCAGTCGAAGCCCAGGTCGGCAGGCAGTTGTGTCAGGCGCCGGGCCAGGGTTTTGGTGCCCCAGCCACCTTCCAATCCATGGGCGACGTTGGAAAAGGACGGTTGGTCATAGCCGGCGTGGATGGCTCCCGCGTTGGTGTGAATGGCGTCGGCGAGTGAGCCGTTGAAGCCGACCATGATCAATCGTTTGCGACTCGCTGGCGCGGCAAGCAGCTCGAAGGCGCAGTCAAAGGGGCGGGCCGGGAAGTCGCCGATATCCAGCTCTTCCAGTGCCGCAAGAATCAAATCGCGGGTTTTCAGCGGCATGTTGCATCCGTTCGTGGCTCGTAATGGTCGGGGGCGGGCCAAGGCAGGCGACTGCAGTCGTTTTTGTCTTGGCCCGCTGGCAGGCCGATTCAGGCGCCTAGGGTAGGCGATTTGAACAGGCACCGGCAATTGGCCACGCCCCGTTCAACGCTGTTTCGACCCCCCACCAATCTGCCAGACATACGGCGGTTCCGTCCCATTGATCTCCCAATCCCCAATGATGCGTTCCTTGTAGATCAGCGGATTATGGGACGCCGCGGTGCGGGCGTTGCGCCAGTGGCGGTCGAGGGCTTTGCCGGTGCTGGTGGCGGATGCGCCGAGGGCGTTGAACAGGTCGCTGGTGGCGCGCAGCGTCAGGTCGGCGACCACCACTTGGGCCTGGGCCGATTCGAGTTCGGCGAGGATGTTGGCGGTGTGCTCGGCTTCGGTGTCCTGGCCGAAGCGACGTTCATAGGCTCGCTGCGAGGCGCTGGCGGCGCGCAGGGTCGTGGCTTCGGCGGCGTAGACCTGGGCTGATGCCTTGCCGATCACTTGCTGTACTTGGACGTCCTGGCTCACTTCGCTGGCGTTGCCGGTGCTGAACACGCGGGTGCGTTGGCGCACGTGTTCGCTGAAGTCCTGGATGGCGGCGCGGCCGGCGCCCGTCTGCACGGCGAGCAGGACCAGTTGATAGAACGCGGTCTGGTATTTGAAACGGGTGGAAAAATCGATGAGGTTTTCAGCCTCCACCACGGCATTCTCGAACACCGATGTGCCGCTGCCGGTGGTGCGCTGGCCGAAACCGTCCCAGTCATCGCTTTGCTTGACACCCGGTTGGTGGACATTGACGGCGGCGATCACATCGGCACCGTTGTCGTCGCGTTGGGCATAGAGGTCGATCCAGTCGGCGAAGATGCTGCCGGTGCTGTAGTACTTGGTGCCGTTGGCCACCCATTGCCCGCCCTGGCGGGATACGCGAGTGATGACCTGGCCGAGTTTCACCGCGCCGATTTCGGTCCAGGCGTTGCCCACCAGGTCACCGTCGACGAAGCGCTTGAACCAGACGTCTTGCGGGCTGCTGGCGTGGGCATTGAGACGATCCTCGACAAAGGCGAAGTGGCCGCGCAGGGCCTGGGGCAGGTTGGAGTCGGCCTCGGCCAGTTCGATCAGCAGGTGCAACAGCTGCGGCAACGAAGCCCCGGCGCCGCCGAATTCGACCGGAATCCGCACGGCACCGAAGCCCGCTTCCTTCAACCATTTCACCTGTTCGAACGGCAGGCTGCGTGATTGTTCACGCTCCAGGGCGCCGGCCTGGATGCGCGCGAAAATCGGCCGGAACCGCTCGGCCAGGGTTTCATAGTCGGTGCCGGTGGAAAGGACTGGTGGCAAGTGTTGTTGCTGTGCGGTCATGGCGGTGTTCCTTCTGATGGCGAGGGGACGGGCGGGGTGAAAACCTGCCGTTGGCGACAACCTTTGCACGCTCCATGCCCGGTGCTTGAAGCCAACGAAAACGGGGCGTTCGCCGGGTTTCCCAGCACAAAGGCTGTCGTCCGGCGGACAATCTGTTGGGTGACTGTGTGTCAGGCAACAATGCGTATTTCCAGCAGCGGCACGCCGGGTGTTGGCTGTGCAACAGCGATCCAACAGCCTGCCTGTCGCACGACAGCCATGAAAATCAGAAAACTGACTAAGCTGTTGAAACTAAAGGATAAATATATGTGGCACGGTTGCTGCTCTAGCCGTTGTACAGAGGCGACGACGCCTATATCTCAACGAGCTGGGAGTACACGCAATGAGCCAGGACACGATCAAGTTTGCCTACTGGGTGCCTAACGTCAGCGGCGGACTGGTGGTCAGCAAGATCCCGCAGCGCACCGACTGGGGCATTGACTACAACCGCAAGCTGGCGCAGATCGCCGAGGCTGCTGGTTTTGACTATGCCCTGACCCAGATCCGTTTCACCGCCGGTTACGGCGCCGAATACCAGCACGAATCGGTGGCGTTCAGTCATGCGCTGCTGGCATCCACCACGCGCCTCAAAGTCATCGCGGCGGTATTGCCGGGGCCGTGGACGCCTTCGGTGCTGGCCAAGCAGATCGCAACCATCGACCAGCTCACCGGCGGGCGCGTGGCGATCAACGTGGTGTCCGGCTGGTTCAAGGGCGAATTCACCGCCATTGGCGAACCCTGGCTGGAGCACGACGAACGTTATCGCCGCTCCGAGGAATTCATCACCACGCTCAAGGGCATCTGGACCACCGACAACTACACCTTTCGCGGTGATTTCTATCGTTTCAACGGCTACACCCTCAAGCCCAAACCGCTGCAACAGCACCCAGAAATTTTCCAGGGTGGCAGTTCCCGCGCCGCGCGGGACATGGCCGCCCGAGTCTCGGACTGGTACTTCACCAACGGCAACACGGTGGAAGGGGTCAAGGCTCAGGTCGATGACCTGCGGGCCAAGGCGGCGGCGAACAATCACACGGTCAAGGTCGGGGTGAATGCTTTCATCATTGCCCGCGACACCGAGGAAGAAGCCCGCGCGGTGCTGGCCCAGATCATCGACCAGGCCGACCCCGAAGCCGTCAACGCGTTTGGCGACGCCGCCAAGCAGGCCGGCAAGGCCAGCCCGGAAGGCGAGGGCAACTGGGCCAAGTCCAGCTTCGAAGACCTGGTGCAGTATAACGATGGCTTCAAGACCAACCTGATCGGTACGCCGCAACAGATTGCCGAGCGCATCGTTGCGTTGAAAGCCGTGGGTGTGGATCTGGTGCTTGCGGCTTTCCTGCATTTCCAGGAGGAAGTGGAGTATTTCGGCCAACGGGTCTTGCCACTGGTGCGTGAGTTGGAACAGCAGAAAGTCACGGTCAAAACGGCGGCGGTCGCTTAGGCGGGGAGGCAGCATGGGCACGCTCACGGATACCCTCGACACGTTGCCCCATTGGCTGCATCGACAAGCGCTCGAGCACGGCACGGACGTCGCGCTGCGTCACAAGCACTTGGGCATCTGGCAAGTGCGGACCTGGCGGCAACTGGCCGATGAGGTGCAGAGCTTGGCGGGTGCTCTGCAAGCGCGGGGGTTCTCGGTGGGCAGGACCCTGACGATCATCAGCCGCCCGACGCCGCAAGCGATCATCGCGGCGTTGGCCGCGCAATGGCTGGGCGGCGCCGCAAGCCTGCTAGATCCGTTGGACGCACCCGCCGGGCAGATAGAACTGCTCGGTGAGTTGCAGCCGGATTTCGTGCTGGCCCAAGGGCACGAAGAGTTGTTGCGCCTGGGCGCGGCGCAGGTGGCGCCCCGCGTGCTGATCTACCTGGATAAGCGCGGGCTGTCGGACTCGGGGCCGTTTGACCAGGCGTTGGACTACGCCGCGTTGATTGCGACGAAGGCATTCGCTGAGACTATCCCGCAGGCCCAAGCGCAACAAACGGCGTTCGTCTTCTACCGACGGGGCCAACACACCACCGAGAAACAACGCATCAGCCACGCCGAGCTGTTGCAGCACGGACAGCACCTGGTTCAGCGCGAAGGTTTGGGCCGACAGGACGAAGCGCTGGCGGCCCGAGGTTTTGCCTCGGGCGGCCAGGCGCGGTACCTGCTCGCGCCCTGGCTGATCGCCGGTTTCCGCTTGAACTTCCCGGAAAACCTCGCGACCCGTGACCGCGATCGACGGGAGCTGGGCCCGACGCTGGTGGCCGGCACGCGCGAGACCTATGAACGTTTGCACGGCTACGCGCTGGAGCGTCTGCCGCCACCGGGCGATAGGGCCCGCAAGTGGGTGGATTGGGCCCTGGCGGCACGTCCGGGCCTGTTGCGGCGGGTCGTGGGCCATTGGCTGGTTCGCCGGCCGCTGCGCGATGTCCTGGGTTTTTCACGCACTCATGCGCCGCTGGTGGTGGGTGAGGCGTTGCAGCCGGGGACACAAGCGTTTTTCGAATCGCTGGGGATCAAGGTTCGCCAGTGGGGGGATTCGACCGAATGGGAAGAGTCGTCGAGTTCGTTGGCGAGCGTTTCGAATGGACGGGACGAGCATCATCCACACCGCATCTGGAAGGAGGCGACGACATGACACAAACGGCCGCCACGCACCTGCTGGAGCTGGACAATATCTCGCTGTCGTTCAAAGGCGTAAAAGCGGTCACCGACATCAGCTTTCGCGTCGCCGCCGGCGAGATCTGCGCCTTGATCGGCCCGAACGGCGCCGGCAAGAGTTCGTTGCTCAACATCATCAGCGGTGTCTACCAACCCCAGGAAGGGCGCATACGTTTCGACAACCGCGAGCGCCGTCGCATGCGTGCCCACGACGTGGCGGTGCGTGGCGTCGCCCGGACCTTCCAGAACATCGCGCTGTTCAAGGGCATGAGCGTGCTCGACAACGTGCTCACCGGACGCCACCTCAAGCGCCGCAGTACGTGGATCGAACAGGCGTTGCGAGTCGGACGAGCCGCTGCCGAGGACGACAGCCAGCGCGAAGCGGCCGAGCGGGTCATCGCGTTCCTGCACTTGCAACCGTGGCGTGATGCGTTGGTGGGGACTTTGCCCTACGGCTTGCAGAAACGCGTGGAACTGGCCCGGGCCCTGGCGGCGGAGCCCCGATTGTTGCTTCTGGATGAGCCGATGGCCGGGATGAACGCCGACGAGAAGCAGCAGATGAGCCGTTTCATCATCGACATCAACCGGGAGCTGGGGACGACGGTGCTGCTGATCGAACACGACATTGGCGTCGTCATGAACATCAGCGATCACGTGGTAGTGCTCGACTACGGTCGCAAGATCGGCGACGGCTCGCCCGAAGCGGTACGGAAGAACCCCGAGGTCATTTCGGCCTACCTCGGCACGCGGCACTGATTTTTCAATTCGATGCCTTCCCGTCCGGGAGGGCCGGCAGGTTGCGCCCGCGAAACAGGAAAACACGATGGAATTTTTCTTTGAAGTATTGATTGGCGGGTTGCTCGCGGGGGTGATGTACGCCTTGGTGGCCATCGGTTTCGTGCTGATCTACAAGGCCTCCGGGGTGTTCAATTTCGCCCAGGGCGCGATGGTGCTGTTTTCCGCGCTGACCTTCGTCAGCCTGCTGGAACGCGGCGTGCCGTTCTGGCTGGCGTTTCTCATCAGCCTGGCGGCGATGCTGCTGATTGCCGTGGCGGTGGAGCGCGTGGTGCTGCGCCCGCTGGTAAATCGTTCGCCGATCACGCTGTTCATGGCCACCCTGGGGCTTTCCTACGTCATCGAAGGTTTCGCCCAGGCGCTGTGGGGCGCGCAGGTGCACGGCTTGGACCTGGGCATCAGCGACGAACCGCTGGAACTCGGCGGGATGCTGCTGTCGCAGTTCGACATTTTCGCCGCGCTGACCGCCGCATCACTGGTGGCGCTGTTGTCCTGGCTGTTCAACAAGACCCGCTTGGGGTTGGCGTTGCGGGCGGTGGCCGACGATCCCTTGGCGGCATTGGCCGTGGGCATCCGGTTGCAGCGGGTGTGGGTGGTGGTGTGGACGGTGGCGGGCTTCGTCGGCCTGGTCGCCGGCCTGCTCTGGGGCGCTCGGCTGGGGGTGCAGTTCTCGCTGTCGCTGGTGGTACTCAAGGCGTTGCCGGTGCTGATCATCGGCGGCTTCACCTCGATCAGCGGGGCGATTGTCGGCGGGCTGATCATCGGCGCCTCGGAGAAACTGGCGGAGGTGTACCTGGGGCCAATCATCGGCAGCGGCATCGAAAACTGGTTTCCCTATGGGCTGGCGCTGCTGTTTCTGCTGGTGCGGCCGGCGGGGCTGTTTGGCGAACGCGCCATCGAACGGGTCTAGGAGAACAATATGTTTTATCGAGAAGCAGGCCAGTTCAACACCCGTTATGCCGAGGATCGCCGTAGCTTCCCCTTGCGCCAGGATCGCCATGGGCTCGCGGCGCTGCTGGCGGTTGCCTTTGTCGTGGTGCCGTGGGTGGGGAACGACTACTGGCTCAGCGCAATCCTCATCCCTTTCCTGGTGCTGTCCCTGGCTGGGCTCGGACTGAATTTGCTCACCGGCTACGCCGGGCAATTGTCCTTGGGTTCTGCGGCGTTCATGGCCGTGGGGGCGTTTGCCACGTACAACCTTGAAGTGCGTGTCGACGGTTTGCCGTTATTGATCAGCATAGCCCTGGGCGGGCTGGCGGCGGCGTTGGTGTCCGCGTTGTTCGGCCTGCCAAGTTTGCGGATCAAGGGCTTCTATCTGCTGGTCTCGACCTTGGCGGCGCAGTTCTTCGTGGGCTGGGCGCTGACCCGGTTTGGCTGGTTTTCCAATGACAGCGCATCGGGGGTGATCAGCGCGCCACGCCTGGACATTTTCGGTGTGAACCTGGATGCGCCGGCCGGTCGTTATCTGTTGACCCTGACCGTGGTGGTGGCGCTGTTCTGGCTGGGCAAGAACCTGGTGCGCAGCGAACTGGGACGCCAGTGGATGGCCGTGCGCGACATGGACACGGCCGCGGCGGTGATCGGTATTCCCCTGGCGAAAACCAAGCTGCTGGCCTTCGCCCTCAGCGGGTTTTACCTCGGCGTGGCTGGGGCGCTGTGGGCCTTCGCTTACCTGGGCACCGTCGAGCCCCATGGCTTCGATCTCAGCCGCTCGTTCCAGATCCTGTTCATCATCATTATCGGTGGCCTCGGCAGCCTGTTGGGCAACTTCCTCGGGGCGGCCTTCATCGTCCTGTTTCCGGTGCTGCTTTCCAACCTGGTGTCGCTGCTGCCCGGCGGACTGGTCGACGCCGGCCAGTTGGAGAACCTGCAAAAGATGTTTTTTGGCGCCCTGATCATCCTGTTCCTGATCAAGGAGCCGGAGGGCCTTGCGCGCCTCTGGCAAGGTTTTCGCGAGCGTGCGCGGCGTTGGCCGTTGCGCTACTGAACAGCTCCATTGCGTTGATTCTCTATGGCCTCATAACAAGGAAAATCCGATGTCCAAACGATTGATCGCCAGCCGCCTCGCGCTGGCCCTGACACTCACCGCCGCAGCGTTATCCGTCCAGGCGGGCAACGAACAATACTTCCCGCTGCAAAGCTATCGCGTCGGTCCCTACGCGGCCGGTGGCACCGGTTTTTTCGGTGGCTTCATCGACTACCTCAAGTACGTCAACGCCAGCGGTGGCGTAAACGGGGTGAAGCTGACCTGGAGCGAGTGCGAAACCGAGTACGTGGTGGAGAAGGGCGTCGAGTGCTACGAACGCCTGAAGAAAGGCTTGAACGGCGCGCCGGCGGCTGCCACCAACCCGTTGTCGGTGGGCATCGCCTACGCGACGCTGGACCGTTCGACGGCCGACAAATTGCCGCTGATCACCATCAACCACGGCCGCACGGACTCCACTGACGGCAGCGTGTTTCCCTACGTCTTCCCGTTGCAATTGAACCCGTATTCCGAAGTGTCGGCGATCATCAACTACATCGGCCAGCGCGCCGGCGGGCTGGACAAGCTCAAGGGCCTGAAGATCGTCACCCTGTACCACGGCTCGCCGTACGGCAAGGAAACCAACGAGGTGTTGCAGACCCTGGCAGACAAATACGGCTTCGCGCTGACCCTGCTGGAGGTGCCGCATCCGGGCAACGAACAACAATCGCAATGGCTGAACATCCGTCGGGAAAAACCCGATTGGGTGATCCTGCGTGGCTGGGGTGTGATGAACCCGGTGGCACTGAAAACCGCGCAGAAAGTCGGCTTCCCGGCGGACCACATCATCGGCAACATCTGGAGCAACTCCGAAGACGACGCCGCGCCGGCCGGTGCCGCCGCCAAGGGTTTCATCGCCATTACCACGCACCCGTCGGGCACCGATTTCCCGGTGCTGCAAGGCATCAAGAAAGACGTGGTCGACGCGGGCCATGGCGACTTGGCGGACCCCAAGCGTTTCGGCACGGTGTACTACAACCTGGGCGTGGTCAACGGCATCCTCAACGTCGAGGCCCTGCGCATCGCCCAACAGAAATTCGGCCAGCAACCGTTGACCGGCGAGCAGGTGCGCTGGGGCTTCGAGAACCTCAGGCTGGATGACGCCCGTCTCAAGGAATTGGGCGCCTTGGGGCTGGTGCAGCCGTTGCAGTTGTCCTGCTCGGACCATGAAGGGGGCGGCGCGGTGCGCTTCCAGCAGTGGGACGGTACGCAATGGAAACTGATCAGCGACTGGGTACAGGCCGACCGCGCCTTGTTGCGGCCGATCATCGAAGCGTCGTCGCACCAGTACGCGCGGGAAAAGGGCATCACGCCGCGTGATTGCAGCAAGGAGTCCTGACGATTTGGGTCGCGACCTGGTGACAGCGTCGGGGCTGGAGGTCTACTCCAGCCTGTAGGAGCTGCCGAGCGAAGCGAGGCTGCGATCTTTGCGGATGACGATATCTCAAGCGAAAGATCAAAGGATCGCAGGCTTCGCCAGCTCCTACAGAGCCCAGCGGGAGCAAGCTCCCTCGCCACGGGCGAGCGTTGGCTCAGGTTGACAGGTTGACCACCCGCCCATCCCGCGTGCTCAGCGCCCCGCGGCGTTTGTTGACCACCAACTCACCGATCCGAATCAGCAGGCTGCGGGTGACGTTGCGGCTCAGGCCCAGCAGGCTGGCGGTGTGAACCTGGTTGCAACTGGCGTAGCGGTAGGCGGTGCGCAGCAGGGCGGCTTCGACTTTTTCATGGACATCGCCTTGCGCTTGCTCAAGCAACTGCACAAAGGCTTTTTCCAGCAGCGCCTCGGCCGTTTGTGGCGCGTTGTCCTGTGGCGTGTCCTGGCGCTCGATGCGGAAATTGGACAGGTGCAGGTCCTGCTCGCCGATCACCCTGTTGCGGCAAATCAGCAAGGTGTGATGGATGACGTTTTCCAGTTCGCGAATATTCCCCGGCCAGGAATAATCGAGCAGTTTACGCTGGGCCTGGGCGTCCAGCGTGACTTCGCCATGCCCGAGCCGACGGCTGTATTCGGCGATGAAATGACGGATCAGCGGCAGGATATCGCCGGGCCGTTCGCGCAAAGGCTTGAGCACCAGGCTGACCACATTCAAGCGGTAATACAGGTCCTCGCGAAAATGCCCGGCGTTGATGGCTTTCTCCAATTGCACGTTGGTGGCCGCCAGTACCCGCACGTTGATCTTGATGCTCTTGCGCGAGCCCAGGCGGACCACTTCGCGTTCCTGTAGAACCCGCAGCAACTTGACCTGGATCGGCAGCGGCAAGTCGCCGATTTCATCGAGAAACAGCGTGCCGCCATCGGCCTCTTCGAACCACCCGGCCTTGGCCGTCAATGCCCCGGTGAACGCGCCTTTCTCATGGCCGAACAGCTCGGCTTCCACCAGCGTCTCGGAAAACGCCCCGCAGTTCACCGCCACGAACGGCTTGTCGCGTCGGGCGCTGAGGTTGTGGACGTGACGCGCCACCAATTCCTTGCCGGTGCCGGTCTGGCCGATGATCAATACGCTGGCGTCGCTGGGCGCCACTTGCTGCAAATGGGCAAGCAAGGCCTGGGAACTGGGGTCTGCGAACACTTGGGCCGTGGCACGAATCGAGGTGGCCAGGCCGGGGGAGGGGGGAAGCGTGAGGAGCTGCATGACGGTGGCCCGTTTGGTGAGGGAACGTTAATCTAAGTGATCTAAAAAACATAAAACAAATAACATCAAGTTATAAGCTTAAGGCTGGGCGCTGATCGCCCAGTGGTTGCGCAAAATATTATTACTGATAAAAACATTTATTGACTAAAGAAATACATCGGGTAATTATTTCCCTGCATCTGCTTTGACGCAGAGTCATTTCCGGGGGCGACCCGATGAATCAGAACACTGTGCCTACTCTGGCCAACCTTTATGTCCAGGCCCACGAATCTCCCATCCGAGCGAGCGTGGCACCCACGTTCATGCAGGGCTTTCCCGCCGAACCCCAGCGCCGCGTCACCTGGCACAACTGGATGCGCCCGCCGTTCAACCAATGGGGGTTTCGCCACCTCGCGCGGCTGCGGCCTTCGATCGATGTTCCGGCAGGCACCGGCCCGGTCACCCCGTTGCAGCAGGCCCCACGGGCGCTGGATCAACTGCATTTCGACAGCGAATGTGGCTTGAGCATCAGCGTCATAGACCATCTCGTGGCCAGCCAGACAGATGCGTTCCTGGTCATGCAGGGCGATACCGTGCTGTTCGAGCGCTACTTCAACGGCCAACAACCCCACGACCGCCACGTCATGTTTTCGGTGACTAAATCGCTGATCGGCACCCTGGGTGAGCAGTTGGTGAGTGAAGGTTTGCTGGATCCGGCCCGACCTGCCGCCGACTACGTGCCGGAACTGGCCATCAGCGCCTTCGGCGACGCGACGGTGCGGCAGTTGTTCGACATGGCCGTCGGCATCGCCTACAGCGAAGTCTATGAAGACCCGGATTCGGAAAGCTCCCAGTACGGCTACGCCTGCGGGTTCCAGCCGACGCCGGCCGAATACGCGCAGTTCGAGTCGCTTTATCAATTCCTGCCGTCATTGAAGAAGCGCGGCGGTCATGGGGGCTTCTTTCATTACGTCACGGCGACGACGGAAGCGCTGGCCTGGGTGATGGAACGGGCGTCGGGCCAGTCCTGCGATCAACAGCTGGCGAAGATCTGGGGCCAGTTGGGCTGCGAGCGCGATGGTTATTTCCTGGCTGACCCGTGGGGGCGCAGCGTCGCCGGTGCAGGGTTCAACGCCGCCTTGCGTGACATGGCGCGTTTCGGTCGATTGCTGGCCAACGAGGGCCGCCATGACGGCCGCCAATTGCTCTCGGCGCAGACCGTCGCCCGCATCACCGCCGGCGCCGACCCGGCGATCTACGCCACCTCACCGGACTTCGCCGAATGGACCCCCGGCGCGTCCTACCGCAGCCAATGGTACGTGTTCAACGACCACAGCCAGGCGCTCATGGCCGGCGGCATCCATGGGCAATACCTGTTCATCGACAAGCCTTCCGGCGTGGTGATCGTCAAGCAATCGTCGTTGAAAGAGGCGGTCAGCCCGTTCGACGGTGACAGCGTGCGCATGTTGCGCGCAATCGCGGCGGACCTTGCCCGCTGAGCTGAGCTGCGCCCCACAAGAAATCACGTTTCGTTCACCTGGCCTCGCCAGGTGTTGGCGACGTTCTGCGCCGCCATTCACTGCCCTGTAACAACAATAAATCAACAGGAGCTACTTATGGTTTGCACGACCCATGTGTCCCGGACGCTGATGGCGCTCGGGCTACCCTTGGCGACCCAGGCCGCCTTCGCGGGCTATACCTTCGAAGACGGCAACCTCAAGGGCGAAGTCAATCTCACCGCCGGTGCGGCGGCGCTTTCCACCCGCAACGTCAATTTCGGCGCGGGCCGCGTCGACATGCGCAGCGGCAGGAACGACGGCACGAAAATCGATTGGCAGGAGTTCTACGTCAAGCCCGGCGTCAAGCTGGAATACGCCTTGCAGCCGGACTTCGCGCTGTTGGCCGGCGGCTCTCTCGTCGGCGCGACCAACACGGGAGACGGCGATGCCGGTGGCTTCACCCGCGGCTCCGACGGCAAGGTCGACACCGAGGAGTTCTACGGCGGGTTCCGCAGCGGTGAATGGACCGTCACCGCCGGCCGCCAGAACTACATGATCGGCACCGGTTTCATCGTGATGGATGGCAACCTCGATCAGTTGAAGGACGGCGCCTACTGGCTGGCCCCACGGACGGCGTTCAAGGACTCCGCCGTGGTTGCCTGGGATCATGGCGCGCTCAAGACCCAAGGCTTCATCCTCGGGACAGACAGCGACCTGGGGGACTTTCGCATGAGCGGCGTGAACCTCG
This sequence comes from Pseudomonas sp. HB05, assembly GCF_016756915.1. Classification (NCBI taxonomy): domain Bacteria; kingdom Pseudomonadati; phylum Pseudomonadota; class Gammaproteobacteria; order Pseudomonadales; family Pseudomonadaceae; genus Pseudomonas; species Pseudomonas sp. HB05. The sequence goes on along the minus strand of NZ_JAESPG010000024.1, from coordinate 2,622 downwards.
ACTACAACGTCCAGGACCAGGTCACGCTCGGGGCCACCGCGTTCAAGGTCAAGGCCATGGGGCACAAGGACCCGGCCTCGCCGAGACATCGCGACGGCATGCTGGTGTACAACGTCAGGGCGCTGAACGCCAGAATCCCGGGCATTCCCGACCTGACGCTGAACGCCGAATACGCCTTGGAACGCGGCAGCGGCGAAGGCGTGGATTACGAAGCCAAGGCTTGGTACGGCCAGGCTGACTATGCCTTCAACCGCCTGCCTTTGACGCCCGTCCTTGGTTACCGCTACGCAAGTTTCTCCGGCGACGGCAACCTCACGGACAACCGCCAGCAAGCCTGGGAGTCCTTGAGCAAAGGGTTCGTCGATTGGAGCACCTGGCTGATCGGCGATGTGGTCGGTAACTACCTGCTGTTCAACAGCAACGAAAACGTCCAGCAGTTCTCCCTCAAGACCCACCTCGACGAAACCCTCACCCTGGGCGCGATCCACTATCAATTCTGGCTCGACGAAAAAAACTACATGGGCGCGGCGGTCAGCGATCGGCGCTTTGCCGACGAGAGCGTAATCTTCCTCGATTGGGCGGCTTCGAAGTCGCTGACGACTTCACTCTCGTATAACTGGGTCAAGCCACTGGCGGCGGCCCGGCAGGTGTTTGGCGACGATCGGGAATTCAGTGCGCTGGAACTCTACCTCACCTACCGCTATTGATGCCGCGAGCCGTCGCGGCCGCGCTGGAGTCAGATAATGAAGAGCTTGAGTATGAAGAGTCTGTTGTCCAAAACGCTGTCAGGTGCAGTCGTTTCGATGCTGATCTGCGGTGCGAGCCTGGCCGAGGAGCGGACCGTGCGAATCTACAACTGGATCGAATACCTGCCGCCGGAAATCCTCAAGAGCTTCGAAGAGGAAACCGGCATCCGCCCGATCTACGACGTTTTCGACAGCGTCGAGACATTGCAATCCAAGCTGCTGACCGGCAACTCCGGGTATGACGTGGTGTACCCGAGCAGTTCCAACATCAGTCATTTGGTTGCCGCTGGCGCCGTCCAGCCGTTGGACCGCAGCCAGTTGCCGAACTGGAAGCACCTCGATCCGCAGTTCATGAAGTCCCTGGAAGCGGTGGGCGATATGGGCAATCGTTATGCGGCGCCGTACCTATGGGGCACGACGTTGATTGGCTATAACGTCGACAAGGTTCGCCAGGCACTGGGTGCCGATGTGCAGATGGACAGCTGGGACATGATTTTCAAGGAAGAGAACATGGCCAAGCTCACCCATTGCGGCGTCGGTTTTCTCGATGCCGCCAACGAGATCGTGCCCATCGCCCTGCATTACGCCGGGCTGGACCCCAACAGTGAAAAGCGCGAGGACTATGCCCAGGCGCAGGCCACGATGTCGAAGATCCGCCCCTACGTGACCTATTTCAATTCGTCGCGTTATGGCATGGACCTGGCCAACGGTGAGATCTGTGTGGGCGTGGGTTGGTCTGGCGGTGTCGCCCTGGCCACGCGATTGGCCGACGCCGCAGGGAAGGGCGTCAAGGTGGCGATGGCGCTGCCCAAGGAAGGCGCGCCGATGTGGTCGGACGTGATGATGGTCCCCGCCAATGCCCCACACACCGAGGAAGCCTACGCGTTCATCAACTACATCTTGCGTCCCGACGTCATCGCACGGATCAGCAACAAGATCGGCTACCCCAACCCGAACATGGACGCCACGCCGCTGGTGGATGCAGAGATCCGCAACAACCCGGCGATGTATGTGCCGGACGAAGCCCGCAGGACGCTGTTCGCCTTGGCGCCGGTGTCACCCGCCGCCGAGCGGATCCGCACCCGCACCTGGACCGCTATCAAGACCAATCGCTGAGAGACGCCACCCGGCGTTTCGGCGCCGGGTTCGCATCATCAGGCGCGCATGCCCTGGAACAGCAGCTCGGTGATGCGCCGGACCTGGAAGGAGTGTGCCTCGACGTCTGGCTTTTCCTGGTTCACCAGGCGAAACAGTTGCAGGTGCGAGTAGTCGTTGAGCAGGAACGCGGCGAGTTCGACGTCCAGGTCCGGGCGCAGCTTGCCGGCTTGCTGCAGTTCCCTGAGCAAACCACTGATCTCGGCCCTGAGGGCATCGTTCATCGCTCGATAGCCTTCGGGCAAACCGTTGCCGCCACCGAACAGGATCAACGGCAGCAACTCCCGCCAGAGGCTCGGGTGCATCACTTCCAAGGCATAACCGGTGAGCAGCCGCTCCAGGTAGCACAGCGCCTCGACAGGATCATCGATCTCGGGAATCTGGCTGCGCGTGTCCTTGAGCGCGCGCTGGTCGGCGTCGTGGAGGATCTCCAGGATGATTTCCTGCTTGTTGCCGAAGTACTTGAACACCGTAGGCGCCGAGACCCCGGCCTGGCTGGCGATCTGTTCGATGGTGGTGTTCTGGAAACCCTGGCGCTCGAACAACGCCACCGCCGCCTTGCTGATGGCTTGGCGGCGTTCGGCTTTCTGACGTTCACGCAGTCCGGTCACGAAGAGGTCCTTGTTGAAAAGAGGGATCGAGGGCTAGCGCAAGCCCCATGTGGGAGCGAGCTTGCTCGCGATAGCGTTGCGTCAGTTGCGTATAAGGTGGCTGACACACC
>NZ_JAESPG010000023.1:0-110247 GCF_016756915.1 Pseudomonas sp. HB05 | reverse complement strand
GGTGGTGCTCACACATGTTGTGTTCGCATCATCCCCCTGTGGGAGCGAGCTTGCTCGCGATGGGGCCCTTGAATTCAATGACTCCCGCCAACCGTTCACCTTGTCCTACAGTTTTGCCGTGCGCTGCCGTTAACCCAGCTAACCACGCCATAACATCTACAAGAGTGAACAGCATGCGCCTGAGCCTGAAGGCTAAAGTCCTGTCCCTGGCAATACTGCCGGTTTTGCTGTCTGCGGTGATCATCAGCTTGACCACGGCATTCATCTTGAAGGAGCAAGCCAGCAACGAAGTCCAGCAAACTCGCGAGCGTCTGCTCAGCGAAGCCAAGGCCACGTTGCAGAACTACGTGGCGGTGGGCCTTACCGCGATCAAGCCGCTCTACGATGCCGCCGCGCCTGGCGACAACGAGGCACGCGCCCAGGCGATCAAGCTGCTGTCCAACGTCAGTTATGGCAAGGATGGTTACTTCTTCGGCTACGACTCCGAGACCATTCGCCTGTTCAAGGCCAACAGCCCCGATGGCGTGGGCAAGAGTTTCAAGGACAACCGCGACCCGAACGGTGTCTACGTCAACCGCGACCTGGTGAAAGTCGCCAAGGACGGTACGCATTACCTGGAATACAGCTCGCCGCTGCCCGGCAGCAAGGACCTGGTGCCCAAGCTCGGCTATACCGAATACCTGTCCAAATGGGACATGGCGGTCGGCAGCTCGGTCAACCTGGACGGCATCGAAGCCCAGGTCGCACTGGTGGAAGCCAAGGTCCACGACCGCGTGCAAGGCGTGATCCTGAGCATCGTCGGGATTGCCGCCGTGGTGTTGCTGGTGATCGCGGTGGTGGGCCTGCTGCTCGCCAACACCATCCTGCGGCCGCTGCACCTGATGAAAGACAACCTCGACGACATCGCGGCGGGCGAGGGCGACCTGACCCGGCGCCTGGCGATCACCAGTCAGGATGAGCTGGGCCAACTGGCCGGTTCGTTCAACCGTTTTGTCGACAAGATCCATGGCCTGGTGCGGCAGATCACCGACATGACCTCGCAACTGACCGGCCTGGTAACACAGGTGTCCGAGCAGGCACAGCGCTCCGAACAGGCGATGGAGCGCCAGCGCCACGAGACCGATCAGGTCGCCACGGCGATCAACGAGATGTCGTCCGCAGCCCAGGAAGTCGCTCGCAGTGCCCAGGGTGCTGCCGTCGCGGCCCAGCAGACCGATGAAGAAGGCCAGTCCGCCAAGCGGGTGGTGGCCGGCAGCATCCAGCAGATTCATGCACTAGTGAACGATATCCGCAGCAGCGGGGTGTCCCTGGACAGCCTGCAACAGGACGTGGCTTCGATTGTCAGCGTGCTTGGGGTGATTCGTTCGATTGCCGAGCAGACCAACCTGCTGGCCCTCAACGCTGCTATCGAGGCTGCGCGTGCCGGTGAGGCGGGGCGTGGTTTTGCGGTGGTGGCGGATGAAGTTCGCGCCCTGGCCAGCCGGACCCAGCAGAGTACCCAGGAAATCCAGGGGATGATCGACCGCCTGCAGTCGGGCACCCATGCGGCGGTGGAGGCCATGCGCCGTTCCAGCGAGGCTGGCGATGGTACTTCGGAACGGGCCAACGAGGCTGGCGCGTCGCTGGATACCATGGCGCAGTTGATCGGCACCATCAACTCGATGAACGCCCAGATTGCCAGCGCCGCCGAGGAACAAACCGCCGTGGCCGAGGAAATCAACCGCAGCGTGCACCAGATTGCCGTGGCCGTGGACAGCGTCGCCGACGAAACCCAGCTCGGCGCCCAGACTTCCCGGAGCCTGGCCGACCTGGGCCAGCGCCTGGGCAAGTTGGTGGGGCAGTTCCGGATCTGATCCCGGGGCAACAGGAGCTGCCGAAGGCTGCGATCTTTCGCTTTCGATCCAGACGTTTTTCGCCTGGCCCGCCAGGCCTTATCGAGAGCGGAGGATCGCAGCCTTCGGCAGTTTCTGCCGGGTTCGACAGACGCAAACACAACAAAACCTTGTGGGAGCGAGCTTGCTCGCGATGGCGGCGGATCAGCCAGCATTCATTTGACTGACCCACCGCCATCGCGAGCAAGCTCGCTCCCACAGTTGTTTGGTTGCGCCTGCATTATCGGATCAGTGCCAGTGCTATGGCTCCCGCACATCCCGCATCAACAACCCGAACCGCAAATCCACCGCATCCGGAATCGGCACATACACCACATGCCCGTCCCCCGGCGCGACGTCGATGCCTTGGCCCTTGATGTTCTGCAACTGGTGCAGGTCGAAGTGGAAATTGCCCTTGGGTGTCATCAGCTCCATGTGATCCCCCAGGCCGAAGCGGTTCTTTACCCGGACCTCGGCCAAGCGCTCGCGCCGGGCGCCGGTCAGCTCCCCGACGAACTGCTGGCGCTCCGATACCGAGCTGCCGTTCTGGTAGTTCTGGTATTCGTCATGCACATGCCGGCGCAAGAAGCCTTCGGTGTAGCCGCGCTGGGCGAGGGATTCCAGGTCGGCCATGAGGCTGCGGTCGAATTCCCGGCCAGCCATGGCGTCATCGATGGCGCGGCGATAGACCTGGGTGGTGCGCGCGCAATAGAAGTGCGACTTGGTCCGGCCCTCGATCTTCAATGAATGCACGCCCATGTGGGTCAGTTTTTCCACATGGTGCACGGCTCGCAGGTCCTTGGCGTTCATGATGTAGGTGCCATGCTCGTCTTCGAAGGCGGGCATGGATTCGTCCGGGCGATTGGCCTCTTGCAGCAAAAACACTTGGTCGGTCGGCGCGCCGAGGCCCAGGGTCGGTTCCGGCTGATACACCTGGACGATATCCCCCACGGCGTTTTCCATCGCCGGTTGCGCTGAATATTTCCAGCGACAGGCGTTGGTGCAACTGCCCTGGTTGGCATCGCGCTTGTTCAGATAGCCGGACAGCAGGCAGCGTCCGGAATAGGCCATGCACAACGCGCCGTGGACGAACACCTCCAGTTCCATGGCCGGCACCTGCTGGCGAATCTCGGCGATTTCCTCCAGCGACAACTCCCGGGACAGGATGATCCGGCTCAGGCCCTGTTGTTGCCAGAACTCGACACTCGCCCAGTTCACCGTATTGGCCTGTACCGACAGGTGGATCGGCATGTGCGGGAAATGTCGGCGGACCAGCATGATCAGTCCAGGGTCGGACATGATCAAAGCGTCCGGCCCCATGGCGATCACCGGTTCAAGATCCTTGAGGAACGTGCGCAACTTGGCGTTGTGCGGGGCGATGTTCACCACCACGTAGAAACGTTTGCCCTGCGCGTGGGCCTCGTCGATGCCGACGGCCAGGTTGGCGTGGTCGAATTCATTGTTGCGCACCCGCAAGCTGTAGCGCGGTTGGCCGGCATATACCGCGTCGGCACCGTAGGCAAAGGCATAGCGCATGTTTTTCAGGGTGCCAGCGGGGGCGAGCAGTTCGGGGGCTACGAGGGGCATGGTGGCGTCGGATCGCAAAAGGCGCCGAGGGTAGGCCACGACCGGCCAGGCGGTATTGATCTGGATCAAGGATGCGCTGCAGACGCGACGGCACTCCGGCGAGTCCTGGCGGACTAACGTGTATCTGCCAAGGACATGGAAAGCAAATGAACCGAAAGAACCTTCAAAACAAGTCGCAGATGGTGCTGCTGATCCTGGTCAGCATCGCCTTCGTCTGGATCCTGCTGCCGTTCTATGGGGCGGTGTTCTGGGCGGTCATCCTGGGTATCGTCTTCGCGCCGCTGCAGCGTCGCCTGCAATTCAAGCTCAACTGGCCGCGCAACCTCACCACGCTGTTGACCCTGGCCATCTGCACGCTGATTGCGATCTTGCCGGTGATTGTCATCAGTACCTTGCTGGTCCAGGAAGGTGCTGCGCTGTACAAGAGCCTGGAAAGCGGCGAGCTGGATGTTGCCGATTACCTGGCTCGCTTCAAGGACGCGCTGCCGCCGTACTTCCAGCACCTGCTGGATCGTTTCGGCTTGGGCAACCTGAGCGGGCTGCGGGACAAGATCGTCAAGAGCGCGATGCAGGGCAGCGAGTTCTTCGCCACCCAGGCATTCAGTTTCGGCCAGGGCACGTTCCAGTTCCTGGTGAGCTTTTTCGTGATGCTTTATTTGCTGTTCTTCTTCCTGCGCGACGGTCCGGAGCTGGTGCGCAAGGTGCGCTCGGCCGTGCCTTTGGCCGAGCACCAGAAGCGCCGCCTGCAACTGAAATTCAACCGGGTGGTGCGGGCGACCGTGAAGGGCAACCTGCTCGTCGCGATCACCCAAGGTGCGCTGGGGGGCTTGATTTTCTGGGTGTTGGGCATTCCGACGGTGTTGCCTTGGGCGGTGCTGATGGCGTTCCTGTCACTGTTGCCGGCCGTGGGCGCGGGTATCGTCTGGGCGCCGGTGGCTGTGTATTTCCTGCTTTCCGGCTCGATCTGGCAGGGCGTGGTGCTGGTGCTGTTCGGCGTCTTCGTGATCGGCCTGGTGGACAACTTCCTGCGTCCGATCCTGGTGGGCAAGGACACCAAGATGCCCGATTACATGGTGCTGGTCTCGACGCTGGGCGGGTTGGCGGTGTTCGGCCTGAACGGCTTCGTCATCGGCCCGTTGATCGCGGCGCTGTTCATGTCCTGCTGGGCGTTGTTCGTCGAGAACACGCCTCGGGTGCAATTGCCCTAGGCGCGCAGCAAGTAAGGGCCGATACGCTGCGACATGGCTTGGGCGGCGGGCAGGGAAGTCAGCGGGCCGCTGACGGTCACGCCGTCCTGCACCAGATACCAGCAAGCCAACAGGCCGCGCTCCCTGAGCGGGGCGGGGACGGCGCTGCCAACAACAGACATGATTTGAACCTTCGGCATGGGAACCTCCATCAATCGATGGGGTTACCTTACGTGTCCTGCGGGATGAGGAAAAATCAACAGGCTCGATAGTTGGAATCGATGTCGCTCAATCGACCACCAGATCGAGCATGTGCACCACTTCCTGCTCGTTGAGCAGGCCCTTGCGGACCAGGTTTTCCGCGAGCAGGGAAAGGAACTTGGCGCTGCGGTGGCCTTCCAGGTGCTTGAGCTCGGTCAGTGCGTTGTACACCTTGCTCGAGGTGCACAGTCCGACGATGCGGTGAGGGTTTTGTGTTGGCATGGCTTCGTCCTTGTTGTTATGAAGCTGCAATGGCGGACCGGGACAGTGTGCGGCACCGCCATGACGCTCAGGTGACAGCTTGGGGAGTTGGAAAAACAAAGCAGGATTCAGACCATGATGCCGCATTGGCGCCAGATTATTGTTCTGGTAGCGACCTTGGACAGGCGGTCCACGGCCATCAGCGGGCCTTGGAGGCTGGAAAAGCGCCCACAAAAAAGCCCCTGGATCTTTCGATTCAGGGGCTTTGATTATTGCTGTCTGGCTCCACGACCTGGACTCGAACCAGGGACCCAGTGATTAACAGTCACTTGCTCTACCAACTGAGCTATCGCGGAATGACGCGTATGTTACTGATTGGAAAAGAGAAGTCAAGCTTGGGTTGATGATTGGGCGGGATTTTCGTGGCTGAGGCGTTCAGGTAGCAAATGTTACCGCTTCACACAGCTCCGGCCGGAACACTAACCCTCGCCACAAGGTTGGCCCAAAAAAACGGGAGGCCAAGGGCCTCCCATTTTTCAACCCGTCGAGTGTCAGATCACCTGGACGATGGCCTTGGTCACCGCTTCGATGTTGTTCTGGTTCAGCGCGGCCACGCAGATGCGGCCGGTGTCCAGGGCATAGATGCCGAACTCGTTGCGCAGGCGCGTCACTTGTTCAACGGTCAGGCCGGAGTAGGAGAACATCCCGCTCTGGCGTGCGACGAAGCTGAAGTCGTGGTGCGGTGCGGCCTTGGCCAGCATGTCCACCATCTGGTCGCGCATGCCACGGATGCGCAGGCGCATTTCGGCCAGTTCTTCTTCCCACTGGGCCCGCAGCTCCGGGCTGTTGAGCACGGCGGCGACGATGCTGGCGCCGTGGGTCGGCGGGTTGGAATAGTTGGTGCGGATCACGCGCTTGACCTGGGACAGCACGCGGGCACTTTCTTCTTTCGACTCGCTGACGATCGACAGGGCGCCGACGCGCTCGCCGTAGAGCGAGAACGACTTGGAGAACGAGCTGGAGGCAAAGAAGGTCAGGCCCGACTCGGCGAACAGGCGCACGGCTGCGGCGTCTTCATCGATGCCTTTGCCGAAGCCCTGGTAGGCCATGTCCAGGAACGGAACGTGGTTCTTGGCCTTGACCACGGCCAGCACGTTTTTCCAGTCTTCCGGGCTCAGGTCCACGCCGGTCGGGTTGTGGCAGCAGGCGTGCAGCACAACGATCGAACGGTCGGGCAGGGCGTTGAGGTCTTCCAGCAGGCCGCTGCGGTTCACGTCGTGGGTGGCGGCGTCGTAGTAGCGATAGTTCTGCACCGGGAAGCCGGCGGTTTCGAACAGGGCGCGGTGGTTTTCCCAGCTCGGGTCGCTGATGGCCACGACTGCGTCAGGCAGCAGCTGCTTGAGGAAGTCGGCGCCGATCTTCAATGCGCCGGTGCCGCCCACGGCCTGGGTGGTGATGACGCGACCGGAGGCGATCAGCGCGGAGTCCTTGCCGAACAGCAGGGTCTGGACCGCCTGGTCGTAGGCGGCGATGCCGTCGATCGGCAGGTAGCCACGGGAAACGTGCTGGGCCACGCGAATCGTCTCGGCTTCGACCACGGCGCGCAGCAATGGAATGCGCCCTTCTTCGTTGCAGTAAACACCCACGCCCAGGTTGACCTTATTGGTACGGGGGTCGGCGTTGAAAGCTTCGTTGAGGCCCAGGATGGGGTCGCGTGGTGCCAATTCGACAGCGGAAAACAGGCTCATTAGTGCGCGGCTCTGAATGGAGAGTGAGGGGACGTGTCGCGCTCCAGCCGGATGCACTAGAGCGGTGCACAAACGGGGAGCTAGTATAGAGGCCATCACCGGGCAGGGCGACAGGCTAATCGGCGTTTACCGTAAGTATTTTCGATTTTTTTCGACCGTTAGTCCCTTCGCAGCGTCAAAGTCTGCAAGGCGTGTAGGACGTTCGTCTTGAAAGCGAAGGCATTCACCTCCACATTGTGTGAATTCCAACTTTTTCCTCGGGCGGCGTCAGTCGTTTCGGTCTTTCTTGTTCCCGTCGCCTGGCCGACAGGAATGAACCCAGGGGTCATGTCATGTCTGAATTCCAGCTCGTCACTCGCTTCCAGCCCGCCGGCGACCAGCCAGAAGCCATCCGCCTGATGGTCGAAGGCATCGAGGCCGGGTTGGCGCACCAGACATTGCTCGGTGTAACCGGCTCGGGCAAGACCTTCAGCATCGCCAACGTGATCGCCCAGGTGCAGCGACCGACTTTGGTGCTGGCGCCGAACAAGACCCTGGCGGCGCAGTTGTACGGCGAGTTCAAGGCGTTTTTCCCGAACAACGCCGTGGAATACTTCGTTTCCTACTACGACTACTACCAGCCCGAAGCGTATGTGCCGTCGTCGGACACCTTCATCGAGAAAGACGCCTCGATCAACGACCACATCGAACAGATGCGGCTGTCAGCGACCAAGGCACTGCTCGAACGCAAGGACGCGATCATCGTCACCACGGTGTCGTGCATCTACGGCTTGGGCAGCCCGGAAACTTACCTGAAAATGGTGCTGCACGTGGACCGCGGCGACAAACTCGACCAGCGCGCCTTGCTCCGGCGCCTGGCGGACTTGCAGTACACCCGCAACGACATGGATTTCGCCCGGGCGACGTTCCGGGTGCGCGGCGATGTGATCGACATCTACCCGGCGGAATCGGACCTGGAAGCGATCCGCATCGAGCTGTTCGACGATGAAGTCGAGAGCATCTCGGCCTTCGATCCGCTGACCGGCGAAGTGATCCGCAAGTTGCCACGCTTCACCTTCTACCCCAAGAGCCACTACGTGACGCCCCGGGAAACCCTGCTGGACGCCATCGAGGGGATCAAGGTCGAGTTGCAGGAGCGCCTGGAGTATCTGCGTTCGAACAACAAGTTGGTGGAAGCCCAGCGTCTGGAGCAGCGGACCCGGTTCGACCTGGAGATGATCCTGGAACTGGGCTACTGCAACGGCATCGAGAACTACTCGCGCTACCTGTCGGGCCGTCCGGCGGGTGCGCCGCCGCCGACCTTGTATGACTACCTGCCGCCTGACGCCTTGCTGGTGATCGACGAATCCCACGTCAGCGTGCCTCAGGTCGGCGCCATGTACAAAGGCGACCGTTCGCGCAAGGAAACCCTGGTGGAATACGGTTTCCGCCTGCCTTCGGCACTGGACAACCGGCCGATGCGCTTCGACGAATGGGAAAGCGTCAGCCCGCAGACGATTTTTGTCTCGGCCACCCCTGGCAACTACGAAGCCGAGCATGCCGGGCGGGTGGTCGAGCAGGTGGTACGGCCGACCGGCCTGGTCGACCCGCAAGTCGAGGTGCGTCCGGCGCTGACCCAGGTCGACGACCTGTTGTCGGAAATCACCAAGCGCGTGGCGCTGGAGGAACGGGTGCTGGTCACCACGCTGACCAAGCGCATGGCCGAAGACCTCACCGACTACCTGGCCGACCATGGCGTGCGGGTGCGTTACCTGCACTCGGACATCGACACCGTGGAACGGGTCGAGATCATCCGCGACCTGCGCCTGGGCACCTTCGACGTACTGGTGGGCATCAACCTGCTGCGTGAAGGCCTGGACATGCCGGAAGTGTCGCTGGTGGCGATTCTCGACGCAGACAAGGAAGGTTTCCTGCGTTCAGAGCGCTCGTTGATCCAGACCATCGGCCGCGCGGCGCGTAACCTCAATGGCCGCGCGATTCTGTATGCCGACCGCATGACCGGTTCCATGGAGCGGGCCATCGGCGAGACCGAGCGCCGCCGCGACAAGCAGATCGCCTTCAACCTGGCCAATGGCATCACCCCCAAGGGCGTGTTCAAGGACGTCGCCGACATCATGGAAGGCGCCACCGTGCCCGGCTCGCGCAGCAAGAAGCGCAAGGGCATGGCCAAGGCCGCCGAAGAGAGCGCCCGCTACGAGGCCGAACTGCGCTCGCCGAGTGAGATCACCAAGCGAATCCGGCAGTTGGAAGAGAAGATGTATCAACTGGCTCGGGACCTGGAGTTCGAAGCCGCGGCGCAATTGCGCGATGAGATTGGCAAGTTGCGGGAGCGGTTGCTGGCTGTCTGAATTTGCGGTGGCTTCGACGGCCTCTTCGCGAGCAAGCCCGCTCCCACAGTTGACCGAGTCGTCCAGGCTGCATGCGATCTCCTGTGGGAGCGGGCTTGCTCGCGAAGGAGGCGACTCGGTCTGAGAGATGCCACACAAATCCCGCTCTCACTGGAGCCCGCCCACCATCGCCTGTTACCATTCGCCCCCTGTTTGATCTTTGCTTTTATCTTCTTTCCGAGACATGCCATGACCACCGTCCGTACCCGCATCGCGCCTTCGCCTACTGGCGATCCCCATGTCGGCACCGCTTACATCGCCTTGTTCAACTATTGCTTTGCCAAGCAGCACGGTGGTGAGTTCATCCTGCGGATCGAGGACACCGACCAGTTGCGTTCGACCCGCGAGTCGGAACAGCAGATTTTCGACGCCCTGCGCTGGCTCGGCATCGACTGGAGCGAAGGCCCGGACGTTGGCGGTCCGCACGGCCCGTATCGCCAGAGCGAACGTGGCGAGATCTACAAGCAGTACTGCCAGCAACTGGTGGACATGGGGCACGCATTCCCTTGCTTCTGCACCGCCGAGGAGCTCGACCAGATGCGCGCCGAGCAGATCGCCCGGGGCGAAACCCCGCGCTACGACGGCCGCGCGCTGCTGCTGTCCAAGGAAGAAGTCGCCCGTCGCCTGGCCGCTGGCGAGCCCCACGTGATCCGCATGAAGGTGCCGACCGAAGGCGTCTGCGTGGTGCCGGACATGCTGCGTGGCGATGTCGAGATCCCGTGGGATCGCATGGACATGCAAGTGCTGATGAAGACCGACGGCCTGCCGACGTACTTCCTGGCCAACGTGGTCGACGACCACTTGATGGGCATCACCCACGTCCTGCGTGGTGAAGAATGGCTGCCGTCGGCGCCGAAACTGATCCTGCTCTACGAATACTTCGGCTGGGAACAACCGCAACTGTGCTACATGCCGCTGCTGCGTAACCCGGACAAGAGCAAGCTCTCCAAGCGCAAGAACCCGACTTCGGTGACGTTCTACGAGCGCATGGGCTTCATGCCCGAGGCGATGCTCAACTACCTGGGGCGCATGGGCTGGTCGATGCCGGACGAGCGCGAGAAGTTCTCCCTGCAGGAAATGGTCGAGCACTTCGACCTATCCCGCGTTTCCCTGGGCGGGCCGATCTTCGACGTCGAGAAGCTATCTTGGCTCAACGGCCAGTGGCTGCGCGACTTGCCGGTTGAAGAATTCGCCGCTCGCGTGCAGAAGTGGGCATTCAACCCCGAATACATGATGAAGATCGCGCCGCACGTGCAGGGCAGGGTCGAGACGTTCAGCCAGATCGCCCCGTTGGCCGGGTTCTTCTTTGCCGGCGGCGTGACGCCTGATGCGAAGCTGTTCGAATCCAAGAAGCTTTCGGGCGACCAGGTACGGCAGTTGATGCAACTGATCCTGTGGAAGCTCGAAAGCCTGCGCCGGTGGGAGAAGGACAGCATCACCGCGACCATCCAGGCCGTGGTCGAATCCCTGGAGCTGAAATTGCGCGACGCCATGCCGCTGATGTTTGCCGCCATTACCGGCCAGGCGAGCTCGGTGTCGGTGCTCGATGCGATGGAAATCCTCGGGCCGGACCTGACCCGTTTCCGCCTGCGCCAGGCCATCGATCTGCTCGGTGGCGTGTCGAAGAAGGAAAACAAGGAGTGGGAAAAACTGCTGGGCGCGATTGCTTAAGCGGTCGATGGAGCAGGGCATGCCCCGGTTTTCCGGGGTTTGTCGGTAAGTGATTGTTATCCCGGCAAAAAATTTTCAAATTCTTTGAAAATAAATTTGACAGCCCTCCGATACGCCCTTAAGATTCGCCCCGTCCTCAGCGATGAGGGGCTATAGCTCAGCTGGGAGAGCGCTTGCATGGCATGCAAGAGGTCGACGGTTCGATCCCGTCTAGCTCCACCAATTTACACTTCAAGGCCTGGCCACACCGACCTTGAAGCGATCAACACTCAGCGTTGATCAGTTGTATAGAAGGGTTTGCGTCCCCTTCGTCTAGTGGCCTAGGACACCGCCCTTTCACGGCGGTAACAGGGGTTCGAGTCCCCTAGGGGACGCCAGTTTTACAGAAGCGATGTTACAAGATGTCGCTCCGCCGCGAGGCGAAAAATCCGGGGCTATAGCTCAGCTGGGAGAGCGCTTGCATGGCATGCAAGAGGTCGACGGTTCGATCCCGTCTAGCTCCACCAATTTACACTTCAAGGTCTGGCCACACCGGCCTTGAAGCGATCAGTCCTCAGCGCTGATCATGTTCAGAAGGTTTGTGTCCCCTTCGTCTAGTGGCCTAGGACACCGCCCTTTCACGGCGGTAACAGGGGTTCGAGTCCCCTAGGGGACGCCACGATTACCCGCTCTGCGGGATTTTATAAGGGTCATTCAATTATTGAATGGCCCTTTTGTTTGTCTGGCGTTCAGCCAATTTCCTTATCCTCGAAAAATACTTCTGACCAGCGGTCAATATTTCGCTTGCGGAAATTTATTATGGGAATAATATTTCAATCGTAATATTCGGAGGCAACGATGAGCGATAAAAAAGCACAAACCCGTGAGCGCATTCTCAAGGCCGCCAGTGATGCACTGATCCAGCGCGGGCCGGCCGAGCCGAGCGTGGGCGAGGTGATGGGCGCGGCCGGGCTGACGGTGGGCGGTTTCTATGCCCATTTCGAAAGCAAGGACGCGTTGATGCTGGAGGCGTTCAAGCAATTGCTGAATCGTCGCCGTGGCTTGATCGCCGACATGGATTCGGAACTGACGGGCGAGGAGCGGCGCGCCTTGGTCGCAGCGTTCTACCTGTCGCGCAAGCACCGTGACTCCACCGAGCAGGCGTGCCCGATCCCGGCGTCGGTCGGTGAACTCGGGCGGCTGCCGGATGCGTTTCGCGAGGTGCTTAACGAACATATCGAGTTGATGGTCGCGCAGTTGGCGGCCAGCCCTGAAGACGCTGACAAAGCGCTGGCCGACATTGCCTTGATGGTTGGCGGCCTGGCCCTGGCACGGGCGTTGGGCCCGGGCGAGTTATCGGATCGTTTGCTGCGCGCCGCCAAGTCGGCGGTGCGCTGAGCTGAGGCGCAAGCCCTGGAGATGAGCATGGACAGGTTGAGCTGGATTCGTGGCGTCAATGGCACCCTTGGCCGGATAGCTCCGCGCCTGGTGGCGAAGAAAATGCGTAAGGTGTTCATGAGTCCCCGCAACCTGCCACCGCGAGATTGGGAGCTGCCATTGCTGGCTTCGTCGGAGCGCATCACCTTGCGCTTCGGCCTGTCCGCCTTGCGTTGGGGAAAAGGCCCGGCCGTCCTGCTGATGCACGGCTGGGAAGGGCGGCCAACGCAGTTCGCGGCCTTGATCAACGCGCTCGTCGATGCCGGCTATACGGTAGTGGCGCTGGATGGGCCGGCCCATGGCCGCTCGCCCGGTCATGAGGCCAACGTCCTGTTGTTTGCCCGGGCAATGCTTGAGGCCGCGGCGGAATTGCCGCCATTGCAAGCGGTCATCGGCCATTCCATGGGAGGCGCCAGTGCCATGCTGGCAGTTCAGTTGGGCTTGCGCACCGAGACGCTGGTGAGCATCGCCGCGCCGGCGCGGATCCTTGGCGTGCTGCGTGGCTTTGCCCGGATGATGGGAATGCCACCCCGGGCGCGCTCGGCCTTTATTCGCCAGGTGGAGCAAGACGTGGGCATGCAGGCTTCGAAGATGGACGTCGCGCAATACCAGTTGGATATTCCGGGCTTGATCGTCCACGCCGAGGACGATACGTCGGTTTCGGTGAAGGAATCGCAGCTGATCCATGAGGCCTGGTTCGACAGTCGCTTGCTGCGGTTACCCCAGGGCGGCCATCAGCGAGTCCTGGCCGATCCCCGTGTCATTGATGGCGTGTTATCACTGTTGGCCGGACGCAGCCTGCAAGCGCGGCAATCGGCTTGAGCTTCCGTTACACTGCCCCGATCCACATTTGACAGGAGACGGGCATGGGCTGGGATCGAGCAACGCCGTTCATCATTGACCTTCAGGTGAATGCCGAAGACATCGACGGGCTGGGCCACGCCAACAATGCGGTGTACGTCACCTGGCTGGAGCGTTGCGCCTGGCGCCATTCCCAGCGCCTGGGCCTGGACCTGGTGGAGTACCGCCGGCTGGATCGGGCCATGGCAGTGGTGCGGCATGAAATCGATTACCTGGCGGCGGCCTATGAGGGCGACGAATTGCAGTTGGCGACCTGGATCGTCGACTGGGACCAGCGGCTGAAAATGACCCGGCATTTCCAACTGGTCCGTCCCAGCGACAACACCACGTTGCTGCGGGCCCAGACCACGTTCGTCTGCATTGAACTGTCCACTGGCCGGCCCAAGCGCATGCCGGCGGAATTCATCGAAGGGTATGGCGTAGCGCTAAATCCCTGTGGGAGCGAGCTTGCTCGCGATAGCGGCGGTACATCCAACATCCTCGCAAACTGACCCGCCGCCATCGCGAGCAAGCCCGCTCCCACAGGGATTTGTGGTGAATGTTGGATTTTTGAACGCTCAAGTACCCTGTGGGAGCGAGCTTGCTCGCGAAGGCGTCGGCACAGCCAACCTCCCCGCAAACTGACATTCCGCCATCGCGAACAAGCCCGCTCCCACAGGGTTTGGTGGTGAATTCCGATGTCGGGGGCAAAATCCGCTAAACTGCCGCACGTTTTTTCGTTCGAGTGTGTGTTTCCATGCAAATTGCCCTGGCGCCCATGGAGGGGTTGGTCGACAACATCCTGCGGGACGTCCTGACCCGTGTTGGCGGTATCGACTGGTGCGTCACCGAGTTCATCCGCGTCAACGACCGTCTGCTCACGCCGGCTTATTTCCACAAGCTCGGCCCTGAACTGCTGACCGGTGCCCGGACTGCCGCGGGCGTGCCGCTGCGGGTGCAATTGCTGGGCTCCGACCCGGTGTGCCTGGCGGAGAACGCGGCGCTGGCCTGCGAGCTGGGTTCCGAGGTGATCGACTTGAATTTCGGCTGCCCCGCCAAGACCGTGAACAAATCCCGGGGCGGGGCGGTGTTGCTCAAAGAGCCTGAGCTGCTCAACGAAATTGTCGAGCACGTACGGCGCGCCGTGCCCAAGCACATTCCGGTTACAGCGAAGATGCGCCTCGGCTTCGACAGCCCGGACGGCGCGCTGGTCTGCGCCACGGCGCTGGCTGAAGGTGGCGCGGCGCATATCGTCGTGCATGCGCGGACCAAGGTTGACGGCTACAAGCCACCGGCCCACTGGGAGTGGATTCCCCGCGTCCAGGACGTGGTCAAGGTGCCGGTGTTCGCCAATGGCGATATCTGGAGCGTCGAAGACTGGCGCCGGTGCCGCGAAATCAGCGGTGTCGAGGACATCATGCTCGGCCGTGGCCTGGTGTCCCGTCCCGACCTGGCCCGGCAGATCGCCGCTGCCCGGGCCGGTGAGGAGATCATCGAGATGACCTGGGCCGACCTGCAACCGATGCTCCAGGATTTCTGGTTGCAAGTGGTCGAGCAACTGACGCCATGCCAGGCGCCGGGTCGCTTGAAACAATGGCTGGCCATGCTGACCCGCAACTACCCTGAGGCGGTTGAGCTGTTCAGTGCCGTGCGCCGGGAAACCGACCTGGACGCGGTGGGCCATTTATTGGGTGTGCAGCGCACCCAAGCGGCCTGAAAAAATTTCAAAAAAAGGCTCTTGAAAAGTTTTTGGCAGACCCTAGATAAGGGGTACGCGATGCCGAATTCGGGTCGCGGAGACAAAAAAACTTGCTGAACTTTCAGGAGATTTGAATCATGAGTACTGCATTTTCGCTGGCCCCTCTGTTCCGTTCCTCGGTGGGCTTCGACCGTTTCAACGACCTGTTCGAAACCGCACTGCGCAACGAGCCGGGCAGCAGCTATCCACCCTACAATGTGGAAAAACATGGCGATGACGAATACCGCATCGTAGTCGCCGCCGCCGGGTTCCGGGAAGAAGACCTGGACCTGCAAGTGGAGAAAGGTGTGCTGACCATCAGTGGCGGCAAGCGCGAGGCCAGCAACGACAGCGTGACCTTCCTGCACCAGGGCATCGCCCAGCGTGCGTTCAAGCTGTCCTTCCGGTTGGCGGATCATATCGAGATCAAATCCGCCGGCCTGAGCAACGGTCTGTTGAGCATCGACCTGTTGCGCGTGGTACCGGAAGAGGCGAAAGCCAAGCGCATCCCTATCAACGGTGCGCAGCAGAAACCCGCGCTGGAGAATTGATCCAACGCCAATTGAAGAAGGGCGCCGAAATGGCGCCCTTTTTCATTTTTGAGATCGGTGGAAGATTAATTGTGGCGAGGGGATTTATCCCCGCTGGGCTGCGAAGCGGCCCCAAAAAAGAACAGACGACGCTGTTTATCCTGGCACACCGAGGCGACGGCTTTAGGGCTGCTTCGCAGCCCAACGGGGATAAATCCCCTCGCCACAAGGGTTCCCCGCCGCGTTTCCATGTCACGGCAACAACCGCTCAAACGCCTCCAGCGGCAACGGCCGGCTGTGCAGATAACCCTGGTACAAATGACAATCGAGCCCTTGCAGGAACTGCAGTTGCTCCAAGGTCTCCACGCCTTCGGCAATCATCACCAGGTTGAGGCTGCGGGCCATGGCGACGATGGCGCGGATGATTTCGGCGTCGTTCGGGTCGCTGGTGGCGTCCCGCACGAATGACTGGTCGATTTTCAACGTGTCGACCGGTAGGCGCTTGAGGTACGTCAGCGACGAATAACCGGTGCCAAAGTCATCCATGGCGAAGCTCACTCCAAGCTTTTTGAGCCGGCGCATCTTGGCAATGGTGTCGTCCAGGTTCTGGATCACGATGCCCTCGGTAATTTCCAGCTTCAACATGCCACACGGCAGGCCGTGGTGGGCGAGGCTGTTTTCGATGCGTTCGACGAAATCGCTCTGGCGAAATTGCCGTGGGCTGATGTTCACGCACAGGCTGAATTGCTGCGGATCGATCTTGCCCTTGGCGATCAGTTGCCTGAAGCCATCGCAGGCTTCATCGAGGATCCAGGTACCGACCTCGAGAATCAGCCCACTGTCCTCCAGGACCTTGATGAACTCGTTGGGCGATTGTGCGCCCAGGTCCGGGTGATGCCAGCGCACCAACGCCTCGGCTCCGATGATGCGGTTGTCCCGGGCGTCGACCTGGGGCTGGAAATGCACGCTGAACTCGTTGCGGGCCAAGGCCTGGCGCAGGTCGGTTTCCATGCGCAAGCGCTCGCTGGCTGCTTTTTGCATCGTGGTGTGAAACATCTGCGAGGTGTTGCGTCCCGAATCCTTGGCGCGGTACAGGGCGATGTCGGCGCGCTTGAGCAGGTCGGTGGGCGTCGAGCCATGGTCCGGAATCAGTGCCATGCCGATGCTTGGCGTGACTTGCAGCCGTTGGCCGTCGAGGAACATCGGCTCGGAAAGCAGTTCGCGCAGTGTGTCGGCGAGGTTCTGCACCTGTTGGCTGACCACGCCGCGCGTACCTTCCAGGCCGCTGAGCAACACCACGAACTCGTCGCCGCCCAACCGTGCCACGGTGTCTTCGAGGCGCACGCTGGCTTCGAGGCGAGCGGTAATGATCTTCAGCACCGTGTCGCCTACCGGATGGCCAAGGGAGTCGTTGATGTGCTTGAAGTGGTCCAGGTCGAGGAACAGCAATGCCCCGCGCAGATTGTGGCGCTTGAGCAAGGCGATCTGCTGGCTCAGTCGGTCCATCAACAGCGCCCGGTTGGGCAGGTTGGTCAAGGAATCGTGGTAGGCCAGGTGGCGGATCTGGGCCTCGGCGTTGCGCAGCAGGCTCACGTCCCGGGCGGTCAGCAGCAGGCAAGCCTTCTCGTTGAGCGTGATCGGCTCGACCGACACCTCCACCGTGAGCGCTTCCCCGCGCTTGTTGCGCCCGAGCATTTCCTGGTGAAGGACACGGCCCTTGAGCTGCAATTCCGCCAACAGGGCCGCGCGCTGTTTCTCCTCGGCCCAGATGCCAACTTCGTAGACCGTACGACCAATCACTTCATCGGCGCGATAACCGGTGAGGCGACAGAAGCCGTCGTTGACTTCCAGGTATCGGCCGCTTTCGAATTCGGTAATGGTGATGGCGTCCGGGCTGGAGTGGAACGCCTTGGCGAACTTTTCCTCGCTGGCCTTGAGCGCCGCTTCGGAGCGTTGCTGCTGGGTGATGTCCCGCAGGGTCGTGACGATGCAAGGCTGGTTGCCGACGTTGATCTGGCGGCTGGAAATGACGCACGTCAGCGGCTGGCCATTCTTGTGATAGACCACCACGGCGACATTGCTCAGCGATTGTTCGCGAATCACCCGCTCGATGCGTTGCAGGCTGCTGCCCGAAGCGTCCCACAGGCCAATCTCGTCGGCACTGCGACCGAGCACGTCGCTGGCGGCCCAGCCGAAGGTCTGGGTGAAGCTGGAGTTGATTTCGATAAACCGGCCGTCGTCCTGGTGGGTGACGCAGATCGGGTCGGGGCTGACCTGGAACAGTGTCGCGAATTTTTCTTCCGAGGCCGCCAGGCTCTGTTCGCGCTCCACCTGGTCGGTGATGTCGAGCAAGGTGCCGGCCATGCGCAGGGGGCTGCCGTCGTCGTTGCGGTAGAGGCGGGCACGGCTTTCCAGGTAGCGCGAGCTGCCGTCCGGCAGTTGTACGCGGTAGGTCAGTTGATAGTTGCCCGCCGGGCCTTCGCGCAAGCTGCGGTAGGCGTTGCGCATGTTATTGCGCTCTTCGGTAGGTACACCTTCGAAAAACGCATCGAACGATTCATGGAATGCCTTGGGCTCCAGGCCATGAAGCTGCGCTGCCCGGGCCGAGCCGTAGAGCATGCCGCTGGGAATGTGCCAGTCCCAAGTCCCCAGTTGTGCCGAGTCGAGGGCCAGGTCGAGGCGCTCCTGGCTGTCCTTGAGAGCCTGTTCAGCGAGTTTGCGCTCGGTGGTGTCGAGGAACGTGCTCAGCAAGTAAGGCTGGCCTTCGAGCTCGACCTTCTGGGCGCTGAGAATGCCATTGTGGATCTGGCCGTTACTGGCGCGGAACTCCACCTCCATGCTGATCAGTTCGCCCTTGGCCTTGGTCGCTTCCACCAGTTTCGCCCGTTGGCTGGGGTCTACCCACAAGCCCAGTTCCAGGGTGGTGCGGCCGATCACGTCATGCACCGGCCAGCCGAACAGGCTTTCGAAATACTGGTTGGCTTCGCTGATCAGCCCGTCCTCCTGACGGGTGAGCAGGACCATGTTCGGGCACAGGTGAAAGAGCGTGGCGAAGCGCTTTTCCGAGCTGCGCAGCGCTTGTTCCCGTTCGCGCTGGTGGGTGATTTCCCGAATGACCCCGATCATGCGCGGCCGACCGTGTTTGTCGGGTAGCACGCTGCCGCTGATTTCCAGCCAGTGCAGGCTGCCGTCGGGCCAGACGATGCGGTGGTGCATCGCCTGTTCAAGCGGTGCGCCGGCCACCGCCGCGTGGAACGCGCGCACGGCCCTGGACCGGTCCTCAGGCAGCAGCAGGTCGAGGTAATCCACGTCTGCGGGCAACGGCTGGCGCGGATCGAAGCCGAACAGTGCCTGGGTGCCCCGCGACCAACTGATCTGCCCGGTATCGATGTCCCACGACCAAGCCCCCAGCCGCGCTCCGTTCAGGGCGGCCAGCAACTGTGGCGCGCTGTCCCAGCTTTGCTCGGACCGTTTCGGGTCCAGCGCCTGGATACGCGGCAGGGGCGGGAGATGGTCTGCGGGTTTGGGCATTCTCTAGCGGGCCTTGGGCAGATGGGCGTTATGCGCAGGCGTAGTGGCCCTATAGGAGTAGCACAACTTATGCCCTTGTCCCTGGCAGATCGATTTGTGCGTCCAATAGAGCCATGAAGGCCCGCGCGGCGTTCGACAGCGTCCGTTCGGTGTGCAGGATATAGCCTAGCTGGCGACTGAGCTGTATGCCCGGCAAAGGAATGCGCGCCACCTGCTCATCGAGCATGGTGCGCGGCAAAACGCTCCAGGCCAGGCCGATGGAGACCATCATCTTTATGGTTTCCAGATAATTCGTGCTCATGGCGATGTTCGGCGTCAGGCCCTGGGCTTCGAACAATCGCCGCACGATGTGATGGGTGAAGGTATTGCCGCCCGGGAAGACTGCTGGGTGCAAGGCAATGTCCGCCAGGCTCACCGCGCCGTTTTCCAGCAGCGCATGCTCCGGGGCCACGACGAAATCCAGCGGGTCGTCCCACACCGGCGCGGCGCGTACCAGCGCGTGGGGTTCGGGGGCGAGGGTGATGACGGCCAGTTCTGCCCGGCCATGGAGGATTTCTTCGTAGGCCACTTCCGAATCCAGGAACTGAATATCCAGGGCCACCTGTGGGTAGCGTCGGGTGAACTCCCTCAATAAAGGCGGCAAGCGGTGCAGGCCGATGTGGTGGCTGGTGGCGAGGGTCAGGCGCCCGGTGACTTCACCGGTCAGGTTGGTCAGGGCGCGGCGAGTGTCGTCGAGTACGTTGAGGATCTGGTAGGCCCGCGGCAGCAGGGCCCGACCGGCTTCGGTCAGGCCGACTTCGCGGCCCAGTCGATCGAACAGGCGCACGTTGAGCTGCTGTTCCAGCCCGGCAATCCGCTTGCTGATGGCGGGTTGGGTCAGGTGCAGGCGTTCGCCGGCACCGGAGAAGCTGCCCGTTTCGGCGATGGCAATAAAGGCGTTGAGGTTGGCGAGGTCCATGGCCGTTTCAGTCGAATTCCTGTTGGTTATGCAAAGTATGAAAAATATGAATTTGAGTTATTTAATGTAGCCTCATAACATCAGCCTCACAAGCCAAGGGGTCATTGACCTGTTCAAGGCCCAGGGCATAGAAACAAGCTGATGAGGAAACCGTCTGATGGCCGGCAAAACGCTCTACGACAAGCTCTGGGATTCGCATTTGGTCAAGCAGCGCGACGATGGCTCGGCGCTGATCTACATCGACCGTCACATCATCCACGAAGTGACCTCGCCGCAAGCCTTCGAAGGCCTGCGCCTGGCCGGGCGCAAGCCGTGGCGCATCGATGCCAACATCGCGACCCCGGACCACAACGTACCGACCACGCCGGAGCGCAAGGGCGGCATCGAGGCGATTGCCGACCAGGTCTCGCGCCTGCAAGTCCAGACCCTCGACGACAACTGTGACGAATACGGCATCGTCGAATTCAAGATGAACGACGTGCGCCAAGGCATCGTCCACGTCATCGGCCCGGAGCAGGGCGCGACCTTGCCGGGCATGACCGTGGTCTGCGGCGACTCGCACACCTCGACCCACGGTGCATTCGGCGCCTTGGCCCACGGTATCGGCACGTCCGAGGTCGAGCATGTGCTCGCCACCCAGTGCCTGGTCGCCAAGAAAATGAAGAACATGCTGGTGCGCGTCGAGGGCAAGTTGCCGTTCGGCGTGACCGCCAAGGACATTGTCCTGGCCGTAATCGGCAAGATCGGCACCGCTGGCGGTAACGGCCATGCCATCGAATTCGCTGGCAGCGCGATCCGCGACTTGTCCGTCGAAGGCCGCATGACCATCTGCAACATGTCCATCGAGGCCGGGGCCCGCGTCGGCCTGGTGGCCGCCGATGAAAAAACCGTGGAATACGTCAAGGGCCGTCCGTTCTCGCCAAAGGGCGCGGAATGGGACATGGCGGTCGAAGCCTGGAAAGACCTGGTGTCCGACGCCGATGCGAAGTTCGACACCGTGGTCGAGCTCGACGCGACGCAGATCAAGCCGCAAGTCAGTTGGGGCACTTCGCCGGAAATGGTGTTGGCGGTGGACCAGAACGTACCGGATCCGGCCAAGGAAATGGACTTGGTCAAGCGCGATTCCATTGTCCGCGCCTTGAAGTACATGGGCTTGAGCGCCAACCAGGCGATCACCGACATTCAGCTCGATCGCGTGTTCATCGGTTCCTGCACCAACTCGCGGATCGAAGACCTGCGCGCCGCTGCCGTGATCGCCAAGGGCCGCAAGGTCGCCTCGACCATCAAGCAGGCGATCGTGGTCCCAGGCTCTGGCCTGGTGAAGGCCCAGGCCGAAGCGGAAGGGCTGGACAAGATTTTCCTCGAAGCCGGTTTCGAATGGCGTGAGCCGGGGTGCTCGATGTGCCTGGCCATGAACCCGGACCGTTTGGAGTCGGGCGAGCATTGCGCTTCCACCTCCAACCGTAACTTCGAAGGCCGTCAAGGCGCCGGTGGCCGTACGCACCTGGTGAGCCCGGCGATGGCCGCCGCGGCGGCTGTCAACGGCCGTTTCGTCGACGTCCGCGAATTGATCTGAAGGAGCGCAGCATGAAAGCTTTTACCCAGCACACCGGTCTTGTCGCGCCTTTGGATCGTGCCAACGTCGACACCGACCAGATCATTCCCAAGCAGTTCTTGAAATCCATCAAGCGCACCGGTTTCGGCCCGAACCTGTTCGACGAGTGGCGCTACCTGGACGTCGGCCAGCCGTACCAGGACAACTCCAAGCGTCCGCTGAACAAGGATTTCGTCCTCAACGCCGAGCGTTACCAGGGCGCCAGTGTGTTGCTGGCCCGGGAGAACTTCGGCTGCGGTTCGAGCCGCGAGCACGCGCCATGGGCCCTGGAAGAGTACGGTTTCCGCAGCATCATCGCGCCGAGCTACGCCGACATCTTCTTCAACAACAGCTTCAAGAACGGCTTGCTGCCGATCATCCTCAGTGACGCCGAAGTGGATGAGCTGTTCCAGCAGGTCGAGGCCAACCCTGGCTATCAATTGCAGATCGACCTGGCGGCCCAGACCGTGACCCGTCCCGACGGCAAGGTGCTGGGTTTCGAGATCGATGCGTTCCGCAAGCATTGCCTGCTCAACGGCCTGGATGACATCGGCCTGACTTTGCAGGACGGCGAGGCGATTGCCGCGTTCGAAGCCAAGCATCGGGCGAGCCAGCCTTGGTTGTTTCGCGATGCTTGATTGACCGGAAATTGATGCAGTCAGTGCTGGCCTCTTCGCGAGCAAGCCCGCTCCCACACTGGATTAGCGGCGTTCACAAAACCCCTTGTGGGAGCGGGCTTGCTCGCGAAGACGGCGGCACTGGCAATACAAAGCTAGACCTAAAAAGGAAATCCCCATGACCAGCACCGCCCACAGCCAAGTCGTCCAAAAGCAATTCGGTGAACAGGCCTCGGCCTACCTGAGCAGTGCCGTGCACGCCCAGGGCGCTGAGTTCGCGCTGCTACAGGCTGCGCTGGCCGGTCGTGGCGATGCCGGTGTGCTGGACCTGGGCTGTGGCGCCGGCCATGTGAGTTTCCACGTGGCGCCATTGGCCGGTGAAGTAGTGGCCTACGACCTGTCGCAGCAGATGCTCGACGTGGTGACGGCAGCGGCTGCCGAGCGCGGCCTGGGCAATATCAGCACGGTTCGCGGCGCCGCCGAGCGGTTGCCGTTCGCCGACGGCGAGTTCGACTTCGTGTTCAGCCGTTATTCGGCGCATCATTGGAGCGATCTCGGCCTGGCGTTGCGAGAAGTGCGCCGGGTGCTCAAGCCGGGCGGGGTGATGGCGTTCATCGACATCCTGTCGCCGGGCACGCCGTTGCTGGACACCTACTTGCAGAGCATCGAAGTGCTGCGCGACACCAGCCATGTGCGTGATTATTCGGCTGATGAATGGTTGCGCCAGGTCAGCGAAGCGGGGCTGCACACTCGCAGTACTTCGCGCCAGCGCCTGCGCCTGGAATACCAGTCCTGGGTCGAGCGCATGCGCACCCCCGAGGTAATGCGTGCTGCGATCCTCGAGCTGCAGCGTTCGATGGGCGACGAAGTGCGTGAATATTTTCAGATTGAGGCCGATGGTTCGTTCAGTACAGATGTGCTGGTGCTGTGGGCCGAGCGATAGGATTTTTCCCGGCCAGCCCCAGCGGGTGGTGCCGAAAAACGAACAAACGAGGAAAGCATGAGCAAGCAGATTCTGATTCTCCCAGGTGATGGCATCGGCCCGGAAATCATGGCCGAGGCGGTCAAGGTCCTGGAACTGGCGAACGGCAAGTACGGCTTGGGCTTCGAGCTCAGCCACGACGTGATCGGTGGCGCGGCCATCGACAAGCACGGCGTGCCGCTGGCCGATGAAACCCTCGACCGGGCCCGTGCCGCCGATGCCGTGCTGCTGGGCGCCGTGGGCGGCCCGAAATGGGACAAGATCGAACGCGACATCCGCCCTGAGCGCGGCCTGCTGAAGATTCGTGCGCAACTGGGCCTGTTCGGCAACCTGCGTCCGGCGATCCTTTACCCGCAACTGGCCGACGCCTCGAGCCTGAAGCCGGAAATCGTCTCGGGCCTGGACATCCTCATCGTCCGTGAGCTGACCGGCGGTATCTACTTCGGCGCCCCGCGCGGCACCCGCGAGCTGGAAAACGGCGAGCGCCAGGCCTACGACACCCTGCCGTACAGCGAAAGCGAAATCCGCCGTATCGCCCGGGTCGGCTTCGACATGGCCCGCGTGCGGGGCAAGAAGCTGTGCTCGGTGGACAAGGCCAACGTCCTGGCTTCCAGCCAACTGTGGCGTGAAGTGGTCGAGCAAGTGGCCAAGGATTACCCGGACATCGAGCTGAGCCACATGTACGTCGACAACGCCGCGATGCAACTGGTCCGCGCGCCGAAGCAGTTCGACGTGATCGTCACCGACAATATGTTCGGCGACATCCTGTCCGACGAAGCGTCAATGCTCACCGGCTCCATCGGCATGCTGCCGTCTGCTTCCCTGGACGCTAACAACAAGGGCATGTACGAGCCGTGCCACGGTTCGGCACCGGACATCGCCGGGCAGGGCATTGCCAACCCATTGGCGACCATCCTGTCGGTGTCGATGATGCTGCGCTACAGCTTCAACTTGAACGATGCCGCCGACGCGATCGAAAAAGCCGTCAGCGTGGTCCTGGACCAAGGCTTGCGCACCGGTGATATCTGGTCGCAAGGTTGTACCAAAGTCGGTACGCAGCAAATGGGCGATGCAGTAGTCGCCGCGCTGCGGAATCTGTAATCTTTCGGGCCCACCGCTTCGACGGTGGCCCACTTTTGTAAAGGTGTAGTTGCGATGAAACGTGTAGGTCTGATCGGTTGGCGCGGCATGGTCGGTTCCGTGCTCATGCAGCGAATGCTGGAAGAGCAGGATTTCGATCTCATTGAGCCGGTGTTTTTCACCACCTCCAACGTTGGTGGCCAAGGCCCGTCCGTGGGCAAGGACACCGGTGTGCTCAAGGATGCCTACAGCATCGAAGAGCTCAAGACCCTCGACGTGATCCTGACCTGCCAGGGCGGCGACTACACCAGCGAAGTGTTCCCCAAGCTGCGTGAAGCCGGCTGGCAGGGTTACTGGATCGACGCCGCTTCCAGCCTGCGCATGCAGGACGACGCGGTGATCATCCTCGACCCGGTGAACCGCAAGGTCATCGACCAGCAGCTGGATGCGGGCACCAAGAACTACATCGGCGGCAACTGCACCGTCAGCCTGATGCTGATGGGCCTGGGCGGTCTGTTCGAGGCTGGTCTGGTGGAGTGGATGAGCGCGATGACCTACCAGGCGGCTTCCGGCGGTGGCGCGCAGCACATGCGTGAGCTGATCAAGCAAATGGGCGTGACCCACGGCGCCGTGGCCGATGAACTGGCGAACCCGGCCAGTGCCATCCTGGACATCGACCGCAAGGTCGCCGAAGCGATGCGCAGCGATGCCTACCCGACCGAGAATTTCGGCGTGCCGCTGGCCGGCAGCCTGATTCCGTGGATCGACAAGGAACTGCCGAACGGCCAGAGTCGCGAAGAGTGGAAGGCCCAGGCCGAGACCAACAAGATCCTCGGTCGCTTCAAGAGCCCGATCCCGGTGGACGGCATCTGCGTGCGCATCGGCGCCATGCGTTGCCACAGCCAGGCGCTGACCATCAAGCTGAACAAAGACGTGCCGATCGCCGACATCGAAGGCTTGATCAGCCAGCACAACCCTTGGGTCAAGCTGGTGCCGAACAACCGTGAGACCAGCATGCAGGAGCTGAGCCCGACCAAGGTCAACGGCACCCTGAACGTACCGGTGGGCCGCTTGCGCAAGCTGAACATGGGCTCGCAGTTCGTCGGTGCCTTCACCGTCGGCGACCAACTGCTGTGGGGCGCGGCTGAACCGCTGCGCCGCATGCTGCGGATCCTGCTTGAACGTTGATCGGTTGCTGCTGTGAAAGAACCCGCGCCTTGTGAGAGGTGCGGGTTTTTTATTGGAAGAGCCGCTTGAGGCATGTGGTGTCAGAGGCGGCCTCATCGCGAGCAAGCTCGCTCCCACATGGGATCTTCAGTGGCCGCAAGACTTGTGGGAGCGAGCTTGCTCGCGATGGGGCCAGCCCAGGCTCCGCAAATCCCTTGCCAATTGCCTGCCCACCCACCACCCGGTAAAGTGCCGCTCCCCACG
Organism: Pseudomonas sp. HB05; assembly: GCF_016756915.1. Lineage (NCBI taxonomy): Bacteria > Pseudomonadati > Pseudomonadota > Gammaproteobacteria > Pseudomonadales > Pseudomonadaceae > Pseudomonas > Pseudomonas sp. HB05. The sequence continues at coordinate 84,617 of NZ_JAESPG010000023.1, read as the reverse complement.
TTTTACCTGAGGTAGACCCATGAGCCAGTCCTTTGATATTGCCGTGATCGGCGCCACCGGTACTGTCGGCGAAACCCTCGTCCAGATTCTCGAAGAACGCGACTTCCCCATAGGCAACCTGCACCTGCTGGCCAGCAGCGAATCGGCGGGCAGCTCGGTGATGTTCCGTGGCAAAAACGTGCGGGTGCGCGAGGTCGATGAGTTCGATTTCAGCAAAGTCCAACTGGTGTTTTTCGCGGCGGGGCCGGCAGTGACCCTGAGCTTCGCCCCGCGAGCCACCGCCGCCGGTTGCGCGCTGATCGACCTGTCCGGTGCGCTGCCAGCCGACCAGGCGCCGCAGATCGTGCCGGAGGCCAACCCGCAGGTGCTGGCCAACCTGTCCAAACCGTTTCAGGTCAGCAGCCCCAGCCCCTCGGCCACGGTCCTGGCCGTTGCCTTGGCACCGCTGCGCCAATGCCTGGATATACAGCGCGTGAGCCTGACCGCCAGCCTCGCCGTGTCCGCCCAGGGCCGTGTAGCTGTGAGCGAGCTGGCGCGCCAGACCGCCGAGTTGCTCAATGCTCGTCCGCTCGAGCCGAAATTCTTCGATCGGCAGATGGCATTCAATCTGTTGGCCCAGGTGGGCACTCCCGATGAGCAGGGCCATACCCAGCTTGAAAGACGCCTGGTGAGTGAGTTGCGCCAAGTGCTGGAGCAACCTTTGTTAAAGATTTCCGTCACTTGCATTCAAGCCCCGGTGTTTTTTGGCGATAGCTTTAGCGTGACCGTAGAGTCTGCCGGTCCTGTTGACTTGGCTAAGGTCAACGCGGCCCTGGAGGCGGCGCCTGGTATCGAACTGGTGGAGGCGGGGGATTACCCGACCCCGGTAGGCGATGCGGTAGGGCAGGATGTGGTCTACATCGGTCGCGTGCGCGGCGGTATCGACGATCCGGCGGAACTAAATATGTGGCTGACGTCAGATAACGTGCGCAAGGGCGCGGCACTCAATGCGGTGCAGGTGGCTGAGTTGTTGATAAAAGACCTGCTGTAAAAGATACTTGGCAACAATTTGTCGAATGATTCTAGCTGGGCGCTATGCTTGGCCAGAGTGCTGAAGGCGAACCTCCCTCCCGGGGACGCTTTCCCGGGCATGAGTGAAACGATCGCGCGCACCGTCGCTTCGGGGCTGCGCGCAATGCCTTACGGCAGCGGCATCAACACCTTCTCGCTGGCCGAGGAATGTTCAAACAAAGGAAGAGGCTATGGTTCAAGTTCGCAAACTGGTGTTAGCAATAGCGGCCGCCTCGGCGCTGTCCTCCGGTATGGCGCATGCGCTCGGGCTCGGGGAGTTGACCCTGAAATCGCCGCCGAACCAGCCTCTGGTGGCCGAAATCGAACTGCTCGATGTCCAGCAATTGACCGCTGCCGAAGTGGTGCCGAGCCTGGCTCCACCCGAAGAATTCGCCAAGGCGGGCATTGATCGCCAAGCCTTTCTCAACGACTTGAGCTTCACCCCGGTAATCAACGCCAACGGCAAGAGCGTCCTGCGCGTTACGTCCAGCCGGCCGGTGTCCGAGCCGATGGTCAAGTTCCTCGTGCAAGTGATGTGGCCCAACGGCCGCTTGCTGCGCGACTACAGCGTACTGCTCGATCCGTCCAAATTCTCGCCGCAGGCCGCCGATGCCGCCCGGGCGAAGCCGTCCCAAGTGGTTGCCACGCCGGTCACTGGCGCGACCAAGCCGTCCCAATACACCACCACGCCGCGCGACACCCTGTGGGAAATCGCCGCCAAGGTACGCAACGGTGGGTCGGTCCAGCAGACCATGCTGGCGATCCAGGCGTTGAACCCGAACGCCTTCATCAATGGCAACATCAACCTGCTCAAGACTGGCCAGGTGTTGCGCCTGCCCGATCCGGTGCAGAGCACGGCGCTGCCGCAACCCCAGGCGATCGCCGAAGTGGCGGCCCAGAATGCCGCTTGGCGCCAGGGCCGTCGAGGCGTGGCGGGTAACGGCCGGCAACAGTTGGATGCCACCAAGCGTGGCGGCAAGGAAGGCGCGCCGGCACAGGCCGCCGGTCGCGATAACCTGAGCCTGGTTTCCGCCGAGTCGGCGAAGGCGGGCGGCAAGGGCAAAGGGGCTGCGGGCGATGCCCAGGCGCTGAGCAACAAGCTTGCCGTGACCCAGGAAAGCCTCGATTCGGCTCGTCGCGACAACGAAGAACTGAAAAGTCGCATGGCGGATTTGCAGAGCCAGTTGGATAAGCTGCAGCGTCTGATCGAGCTGAAGAACAATCAACTGGCCAAGATGCAGGCCGAAGGCGCCGCTGTCCCGCCCACGGGCGGATCGACCCCGGCGATGTCGGCAGAACTGACGCCCGCACCGTCGGCACAAGCACCGGCAACCGCGCCAGCAGCGACTCCCGAGGCGGCTCCTGAAGCGACCCCACCGGCCACGCCGGTCGAGCCGACGCCGGAGGCTTCCGATGAGAAAAAATACAATGACCTGCTGACCAATCCGATCCTGCTGGGGTTGATTGGTGGCGGTGCGTTGGTCCTGTTGCTGCTGCTATTGCTGCTTGCGCGTCGCCGCAAGGCCCAGCAGGAAGCCGAGAAACATTTGCGTATGGCCCGAGCCCTCGAGGAGGAGGCCGACTTCTCCCCGGAGCTCGATCTGCCCCCGAGCAGCTTCGAGGGCATTGAGGTTCCATCCCCCAGCGTAAAACTCGAACCCAAGCCAGTACCGGCACCGGCACCGAAGCCAGCCCCGGTGGTCGCGCCCGTCGTCGTCACGCCACCGATCGCCGCGCCGCTGGTGGCCCCGGCCGCCGACCGCTCCGACGATGTGTTGCCCCAGGCACAGTCCCACATCGATCGTGGTCGCTTGAACCAGGCGGCTGACCTGCTTGAGCAAGGCATCAAGGCCGAGCCTCAGCGCAGCGACCTGCGTTTGAAACTGATGGAAGTCTACGGCCAGCAGGGCGACCGCGATGCGTTCATCGCCCAGGAGCGCCAATTGGTCGCCAATGGCGAGAACTATGCCCAGGTGGAACAGCTCAAGAGCCGTTTCCCGGCCATGGTCGTCGCCGCCTCGGCAGGCCTGGCAGCAGCGGCTGTGGCCGCTGAGCTGGACGCGCAGTACGTCAAGGACCTGCTGGAAGACAAGCCAGCAACCGATGAAGAACTCGACAGCGCCTTCGACCTGAGCCTGGATGACCTGGACACAACTCCGACCGCCCCGGCACCCGAGCCGCTGGCCGAGCTGGACGCGTTTCCGGAAGACGACGACCTGAGTTTCGAATCGGTGCTCAAGCAGCAGACCCAGGCTAATGAAAGCCTGGACGATCTGCCGGAATTCGATCTGGACCTCGGCGCCGATGCTCCGGCACCGGCCTTGGCCGATGAAGATTTCCTGTTGGACCTGGATGACGACCTCAAGGGGCTGGACGTTCCAGCAGAGCAAACGCCGCTCCTGGACGATACGCCGTCGGACGATCTTGAGCTGCCGGCGGATTTCGATCTGTCCCTGGCCGACGAGATGGATGCTCATGAGCAGCCGAAGGATGCCTTCGAATCCGAGCTGGACGACGTCAACGCCGAGCTGGACCGGCTCTCCGACAGTCTGGCCCAGCCAACCTTCACGGCTGAAGATGCCCTGGCGACCGCCGACGACGAGCCGGACTTCGATTTCCTCAGCGGCACCGACGAAGTGGCGACCAAGCTCGATCTGGCCCAGGCCTATATCGACATGGGCGACAACGATGGTGCGCGGGATATCCTTGGCGAAGTCCTCAGTGAGGGCGATGCGACCCAGCAGAGCGAAGCGAAGGAGATGTTGTCGCGACTGGCGTGAGTCGGCGGTAACTAAAAACGGCAGCCGGTGAGGCTGCCGTTTTTGTTTGCAGGCAGTTCACGCGGCTGTAGTGGCGAGGGAGCTTGCTCCCGCTCGAGTGCGCAGCGCTCGCCAAAATAGCCGGCGCACCAAGGGAGGGGCTGCTGCGCAGCCAGCGGGAGCAAGCTCCCTCGCCACAAGGGCCCGTCGTTCCAACCCGGATCACGGTTGCACTGGCATCCCACCGCACCCGCTTTATAATGCCCGCCTTTGCGTACCTCAGCAGGCTGTAATTCCTTGGCAAACATAGACAACCCGGCCGCCGAAATGGCGGCCGACGGCTTTTTTCGAATCGCCTTGGGCGTTGAATACAAAGGCTCTCGCTATCGCGGCTGGCAGCGTCAGGCCTCCGGTGTCCTGACGGTGCAGGAAACCCTCGAGAATGCGCTGTCCAAAGTCGCCGATTCGCCCGTGTCGCTGCATTGCGCCGGACGCACCGATGCCGGTGTGCACGCTTGCGGCCAGGTGGTGCATTTCGACACCCAGGTCGAGCGCTCGATGAAGGCCTGGGTCATGGGCGCGAACATCAACCTGCCGCACGATGTCAGCGTCAGCTGGGCGAAGGTGATGCCGGCGCATTTCCATGCGCGCTTCAAGGCCATCGCCCGGCGCTATCGCTACGTCATCTACAACGATCAGATTCGCCCGGCGCACCTGAACGAGGAGATCACCTGGAATCACCGTCCGCTGGACGTCGAGCGCATGGCCGAGGCTGCGCAATACCTGGTGGGTGTGCATGACTTCAGTGCCTTCCGTGCCGGCCAATGCCAGGCCAAGTCGCCGATCAAGGAGTTGCATCACCTGCGCGTGACCCGTCACGGCAAGATGATCGTGCTCGACATCCGCGCCAGCGCGTTCCTGCACCACATGGTGCGCAACATTGCCGGCGTGCTAATGACCATCGGCGCCGGCGAGCGGCCGGTGGAATGGGTCAAGGAAGTGCTCGACAGTCGCATTCGCCGTTCCGGTGGCGTGACGGCGCACCCCTTCGGCCTGTACCTGGTGCAGGTCGAATACCGTGACGAGTTTGAGCTGCCGGAGCGTTACATCGGGCCACATTTCCTCACGGGCTTCTCGGAACTCGACGGCTGACGCCCTTCGTTGCATTTGTTACCATCCGGGACTTTCACGGATTTGCCTGAGGTTTTAGCCACCATGCCGGTCGTTCGCAGCAAGATTTGCGGAATCACCCGGGTCGAAGACGCGCTGGCGGCGATCGAGGCCGGTGCGGACGCCATCGGGCTGGTGTTCTACGCCAAGAGCCCGCGGGCGGTGACGGTGCAGCAGGCGAGGGCGATCATCCAGGCTCTGCCGCCGTTCGTGACCCCGGTGGGACTGTTCGTCAATGCCAGCCGTTGCGAACTGGGGGAAATCCTCGATGCGGTGCCGTTGGGTCTCTTGCAGTTCCACGGTGACGAGGCCCCGGCTGACTGTGAAGGCTGGCATCGGCCGTACATCAAGGCGTTGCGGGTCAAGGCGGGCGATGACATCGCGGCCAGTTGTGCAGCCTTCGCCAGTGCCAGCGGTATCTTGCTGGACACGTATGTGGAAGGGGTTCCGGGTGGGACTGGCGAAGCCTTCGACTGGTCGCTGGTACCGCAGGGCTTGAGCAAGCCGATCATCCTGGCCGGTGGCCTGACGGCGGACAACGTCGGTGAGGCCATTGTGCGGGTTCGCCCTTATGCGGTGGACGTCAGCGGCGGGGTGGAACAGGCCAGGGGCATCAAGGACCCGGCGAAGATCCGGGCGTTCATGGCGGCTGTGCGCAGCAGCCAATCGTCAATGTGACGGCTGGCAGACTGCCGCCGTCCATACCTGCACTGTACAAAGCAGGCAGGCGCCGCCTCCGGGTGGGCCGATAGCGTAGTGGCAATCGCGGTGCAGCGGTTGTCGGGAATGGCAGGGATGGTGGAGCTGGGCGCAGGTCATGTTTCGCGCTGACCGCGGTGGTTCCTCGATCCTCGCCGCACAATGAATTTAAGCTCAAGGGCATACGCGGGGCCGCGAACCAGAGCGTTCGGGCCGCCGGTACTGGAGAAAGAAAGCATGAGCAACTGGTTGGTAGACAAACTGATCCCTTCGATCATGCGTTCCGAGGTAAAGAAAAGCTCGGTGCCTGAAGGTCTGTGGCACAAATGTCCTTCCTGCGAAGCGGTGCTGTACCGCCCTGAGCTGGAAAAGACCCTGGACGTTTGCCCCAAGTGCAATCACCACATGCGCATCGGCGCGCGTGCCCGTATCGATATTTTCCTGGACGCCGAAGGTCGCGTGGAGCTGGGCGCTGACCTGGAGCCCGTGGACCGCCTGAAGTTCCGCGACGGCAAGAAGTACAAGGATCGCCTGACCGCGGCCCAGAAGCAGACCGGCGAGAAAGACGCCCTGGTGTCCATGAGCGGCACCCTGCTGGGCATGCCGGTGGTGGTTTCGGCCTTCGAATTTTCCTTCATGGGCGGTTCCATGGGCGCCATCGTCGGCGAGCGCTTCGTTCGCGCCGCCAACTACGCCCTGGAAAACCGTTGCCCGATGATCTGCTTCGCCGCCTCCGGTGGCGCGCGGATGCAGGAAGCCCTGATCTCGCTGATGCAAATGGCCAAGACCTCCGCGGTGCTGGCGCGTCTGCGCGAAGAAGGTATCCCGTTCATCTCGGTGCTGACCGACCCGGTCTACGGCGGTGTTTCCGCCAGCCTGGCGATGCTCGGCGACGTGATCGTCGGCGAGCCGAAAGCCCTGATCGGCTTCGCCGGCCCGCGCGTGATCGAGCAGACCGTGCGTGAGAAACTTCCGGAAGGCTTCCAGCGCAGCGAATTCCTGCTTGAACACGGCGCCATCGACATGATCATTCATCGTCAGGAACTGCGTCCGCGCCTGGGTAACCTGCTGGCGCAGTTGATGGGCCTGCCGACGCCGAAGTTCGTCGCCACGCCGATCGAACCGATGGTGGTTCCGCCGGTGCCTGCAGGCCTATGACCCAACGTACCCTGGGCGAATGGCTTGCCTACCTCGAGCAGTTGCATCCATCGGCCATCGACATGGGGTTGGAGCGCTCGCAAGCGGTAGCGTCCCGCATGGGACTGGCCAAGCCGGCGCCTCGGGTCATCACCGTCACCGGCACCAACGGCAAGGGTTCGACCTGCGCCTTCCTGGCCTCGCTGCTGCGGGCCCAGGGGTTGAATGTCGGTGTCTACAGTTCGCCGCACCTGCTGCGCTACAACGAGCGGGTGCAGGTCAACGGCATCGAAGCCTCCGACGCGCAGCTGTGCGAAGCCTTCGCGGCGGTGGAAGCCGGGCGAGGCGAGACTTCCCTGACCTATTTCGAAATGGGCACCCTGGCGGCGTTCTGGCTGTTCGCCCGTGCCGGCCTGGATGCCGTCGTGCTCGAAGTTGGCCTGGGTGGGCGTCTGGATACGGTCAATCTCGTGGACGCGGACATCGCCCTGGTCACCAGTATCGGCGTGGATCACGCCGATTACCTGGGCGACACCCGTGAATCCGTGGCTTTCGAGAAGGCCGGCATCTTTCGCCAGGGTGCGCCGGCACTCTGCGGCGATCTCGATCCGCCGCAACCGTTGCTGGATAAAGTTCGCGAGCTGAGTTGCCCGTTCTTTCTGCGTGGGCGGGACTTCGACCTGGCCATGACCGAGCAGCACTGGCAATGGCGTGGCAGCGATGCCAAGGGCAACCCGGTGGAGCTGCATGACCTGCCGCTGCTCGACTTGCCGATGGAGAACGCCGCGCTGGCACTCCAGGCCTACCTATTGCTGGGCTTGCCCTGGGAGTCCGGGCAGATTGTCCAGGCGTTGCAGGCGACTCGCGTCGTCGGTCGTCTTGATCGCCGCTCGTTCGATTGGCAAGGCAAGGGCCTGAACCTGTTGCTGGATGTCGGCCACAACCCCCACGCGGCGCTGTATCTGGCGGAACGCCTGGCGCGCCGTCCGGTGACAGGTAAGCGCCTGGCGGTGTTCGGGCTGCTATCGGACAAGGACCTGGATGGCGTTGTCGACGCGTTGGATGCTAGTGTCCAGCACTGGGCCGTGGCGCCGCTGGAATCACCGCGTTCGCGTCCGGCCAGAGAGTTGCAGGCAGCCTTGCAGCGTCGTGGCGCTTCGGTGGATGCTTATGGCAGCGTCGCCGCCGCCCTGGAAGGGCAGTGTGCCCTGGCGACACCCGATGACGAGATCCTGTTGTTCGGCTCATTTTTTTGCGTTGCCGAGGCCCTGCAATGGCTGGCCCGGCGCTCCACGGAGGAAGCTGCAGATGGCATTGCTGGATAAAGCGTACAAGCAGCGCATGGTCGGGGCCCTGGTATTGGTCGCCCTGGCGGTGATCTTCCTGCCGATGCTGTTTTCCCGTCAGGACGAGCAGCGCCAGGTCACGGTTGATGCGCCGGCCGCCCCGCAGGCGCCTTCGGTGCCGCCTGTGCAGGTTGAGCAGGTCGCGGTTCCCGAGCCCCAGGCGCTGCCCCAGGAGCCAGTGCCGAGCGATGAAGAGCTGGCCCAGGAACCTGCCGCACCAACAGCGCCTGTCGCGCCCGCTCCGACTGTGCCGAGCAAGCCGGCCGTCGCGCCAACGCCTGTTCCGGCAGCACCCGCTATCAAGCCAGCCCCGACCCAGCCGATCACCGCAGCCCCCAAGCCGGACACCACGCAAAGCCGTGTCGATGCCAATGGCCTGTCGGTCAGTTGGTCGGTACAACTGGCCAGCCTGACCAGTCGTGACAGCGCCGAAAAACTGCAGAAAAACCTGCGCAGCCAGGGCTACAACGCCTACATCCGTTCTGCCGATGGCAAGAATCGGGTCTTTGTCGGTCCGTTGATCGAGCGTGCCGAGGCCGACCGCCTGCGCGACCTGCTCAATCGCCAGCAGAACCTCAAGGGCTTTGTGGTGCGCTTCCAGCCAGAGCGCGGTTGACCGCCATTTGGCTGATTTGAATCACGCAGCTTACCGACAGCCCTGCGCTCTGCTAAAATGCGCCGCCTTATCCGTCTGTAGGCTGCACCGTGCCATTTACCTGGGTTGACTGGGCGATCGTTGCAATCGTCGCCATCTCCGCTTTGATCAGTCTGAGTCGGGGCTTCGTCAAGGAAGCGCTCTCGCTGCTGACCTGGATCATTGCGGGAGTCGTAGCCTGGATGTTTGGTGGCTCGTTGTCCCAGTACCTCGCCGGATACATCGAAACACCGTCGGCCCGCGTGATCGCGGGCTGTGCCATCTTGTTTATCGCCACCTTGCTGGTGGGCGCAATGATCAATTATCTGATCGGCGAACTGATTCGCGTCACCGGGCTTTCCGGGACGGACCGGTTCCTGGGCATGGCCTTCGGCGCGGCGCGTGGCGCGTTGCTGGTGGTCGTCGCCGTCGGGCTGTTGAGCCTGGGGCCGGTACAGCAGGATACGTGGTGGCAGGAGTCCCGGCTCGTGCCACAATTTCTATTGGTCGCAGACTGGTCCAAGAACCTGATCCTGGGTTGGAGCAGTCAGTGGCTTGCCAGCGGTATCAGCGTACCCGCTGAAATACCGTTCAAGGAACACCTCTTGCCGACGGCCAAAACGCCGCAGTGAGTGTTGTTCAGTTCAGATCCATTAAGTAGGGGTTGCGTCGCATGTGTGGCATCGTCGGTATCGTCGGTAAGTCGAACGTCAATCAGGCGCTGTATGACGCGCTAACCGTGCTCCAGCACCGCGGCCAGGACGCTGCCGGTATCGTGACCAGCCATGACGGCCGGTTATTCCTGCGCAAGGACAACGGCCTGGTGCGTGACGTGTTCCATCAGCGTCACATGCAGCGCCTGGTCGGCCACATGGGCATCGGCCATGTGCGCTATCCGACAGCGGGCAGCTCGACTTCGGCCGAAGCCCAGCCGTTCTACGTCAACTCGCCGTACGGCATCACCTTGGCGCACAACGGCAACCTGACCAATGTCGAGCAGTTGGCCAAGGAGATCTACGAATCTGACTTGCGCCACGTCAATACCAGTTCCGACTCGGAAGTGATGCTCAACGTCTTCGCCCACGAGCTGGCCCAGCGCGGCAAGCTGCAGCCGACCGAAGAAGACGTGTTCGCCGCCGTGACCGACGTGCACAACCGTTGCGTGGGTGGTTATTCGGTGGTGGCGATGATCACCGGCTACGGCATCGTCGGCTTCCGCGATCCGCACGGTATTCGTCCGATCGTGTTCGGCCAACGTCACACCGACGAAGGCGTCGAGTACATGATCGCCTCCGAGAGCGTGTCCCTGGACGTGCTCGGTTTCACCCTGATTCGCGACCTGGCTCCGGGCGAAGCGGTCTACATCACTGAAGACGGCAAGCTGTACACCCGCCAGTGCGCGACCAACCCGAGCCTGACCCCGTGCATCTTCGAGCACGTCTACCTGGCGCGCCCGGACTCGATCATCGACGGTATCTCGGTCTACAAGGCGCGCCTGCGCATGGGCGAGAAGCTGGCCGACAAGATCCTGCGCGAGCGCCCGGACCATGATATCGACGTGGTCATCCCGATCCCGGACACCAGCCGCACCGCGGCCCTGGAACTGGCGAACCACCTGGGCGTGAAGTTCCGCGAAGGCTTCGTGAAGAACCGCTACATCGGCCGTACCTTCATCATGCCGGGCCAGGCCGCACGGAAGAAATCCGTACGCCAGAAACTCAATGCCATCGAGCTGGAATTCCGCGGCAAGAACGTGATGCTGGTGGACGACTCCATCGTGCGCGGCACCACTTGCAAGCAGATCATCCAGATGGCCCGCGAAGCTGGCGCCAAGAACGTCTACTTCTGCTCGGCGGCCCCGGCCGTGCGCTACCCGAACGTCTACGGCATCGACATGCCGAGTGCCCATGAGCTGATCGCTCATAACCGCACGACCCAGGAAGTGGCCGACCTGATCGGCGCCGACTGGCTGATCTACCAGGACTTGCCTGACCTCATCGAAGCGGTGGGTGGCGGCAAGATCAAGATCGAGCAGTTCGATTGCGCGGTATTCGACGGCAAGTACGTCACCGGCGACATCGACGAGGCCTACCTGAACCGGATCGAGAACGCGCGTAACGACGCGTCCAAGGCCAAGACTCAGGCGGTCAGCGCGATCATCGATCTGTACAACAACTAAGTGACACCCAACCGGCCCTGAGGGGCCGGTTTGCGTTCAACCGAATAAAGGAGTGGCAGCATGAGTCAGGATTGGGATGCCGGTCGGCTGGACAGCGACCTTGACGGCGTAGCGTTCGATACCCTGGCGGTTCGCGCGGGCCAGCACCGTACACCGGAAGCCGAACATGGCGATCCGATGTTCTTTACCTCCAGCTACGTATTCCGCACCGCTGCCGATGCGGCTGCGCGCTTTGCTGGTGAAGTGCCGGGTAACGTCTATTCGCGTTATACCAACCCCACCGTGCGGGCTTTCGAGGAACGTATCGCCGCCCTGGAAGGCGCCGAGCAAGCGGTTGCCACCGCCACTGGCATGGCCGCGGTCATGGCCGTGGTGATGAGCCTGTGCAGCGCCGGCGACCATGTGCTGGTGTCGCGCAGCGTCTTCGGTTCGACCATCAGCCTGTTCGAAAAATACTTCAAGCGTTTCGGCGTGGAAGTCGATTACGTACCCTTGGCGGACCTATCCGCTTGGGACGCTGCCATCAAGGCCAATACCAAGCTGCTCTTCGTCGAATCGCCTTCCAATCCCCTGGCTGAGCTGGTGGACATCGCCGCACTGGCGGAAATCGCCCATGCCAAGGGCTCCATGCTGGTGGTCGACAACTGCTTCTGCACGCCAGCGCTGCAACAACCGCTGAAGCTGGGCGCGGACGTGGTGGTGCATTCGGCGACCAAGTTCATCGACGGCCAGGGCCGTTGCATGGGCGGTGTCGTCGCCGGTCGTGGCGAGCAGATGAAAGAGGTCGTGGGCTTCCTGCGCACCGCCGGGCCGACCCTCAGCCCGTTCAACGCCTGGGTCTTCCTTAAAGGCCTGGAAACCCTGGGCCTGCGGATGAAGGCCCATTGCGCCAATGCCCAGGCCCTGGCCGAGTGGCTGGAGCAGCAGGACGGCATCGAGAAAGTGCATTACGCCGGCCTCAAGAGCCATCCACAACACGAACTGGCCTTGCGTCAGCAGCGCGGTTTCGGTGCAGTGGTGAGCTTCGAGGTCAAAGGGGGCAAGGAGGGCGCCTGGCGCTTCATCGACGCGACCCGATTGATTTCCATCACCGCCAACCTGGGTGACAGCAAGACCACCATTACCCATCCGAGCACCACGTCCCACGGTCGCCTGTCCCCCCAGGAGCGTGAATCGGCGGGTATTCGTGACAGCCTGATCCGCGTGGCGGTCGGCCTCGAAGATGTGGCGGATTTGCAAGCCGACCTGGCTCGCGGGTTGGCGGCCTTGTGATTGAGCTGGCAACGCCGCCGAGCGGTACTCATGGCCGGGTTGCACTGGTTACGGGCGCCGCGCGGGGCATCGGCCTCGGTATTGCTGCCTGGTTGATCTGTGAGGGCTGGCAGGTCGTATTGACCGATCTGGATCGCGAGCGCGGTTCCAAAGTGGCGAAGGCGTTGGGCGACAACGCCTGGTTCATTGCCATGGACGTGGCGGACGAGGCTCAGGTTGCCACTGCTGTTGCTGAGGTGCTTGGGCAGTTCGGACGCCTCGACGCGCTGGTGTGCAACGCGGCCATCGCCGACCCGCACAACATCACCTTGGAAAGCCTCGATCTTGCCTATTGGAACCGGGTCCTGGCGGTGAACCTGGGTGGGCCGATGTTGCTGGCCAAGCACTGCGCGCCGTACCTGCGGGCCCACAACGGTGCCATCGTCAACCTGGCCTCGACCCGCGCAGCGCAATCGGAGCCGGACACCGAGGCCTATGCGGCGAGCAAGGGCGGCCTGCTGGCGCTCACCCACGCCTTGGCGATCAGCCTCGGGCCGGAGATTCGGGTCAATGCCGTGAGCCCTGGCTGGATCGACGCGCGAGACCCTTCACAACGTCGTGCGCAGCCGCTCACCGACGCCGATCACGCTCAGCACCCGGCGGGCAGGGTAGGCACGGTGGAGGACGTGGCGGCGATGGTGGCGTGGCTGCTGTCGCGCAATGCCGGTTTTGTCACGGGGCAGGAGTTCGTGGTGGACGGCGGCATGACCAAGAAAATGATTTATGAGTGAGCGCGGTAGAGGGTGTCGTTGAACTGTTTTGAAAAAACTTCAACGCTGCTATTGACTTAGCATCGGTACCTGCGTAAATTTCGCGGCCTCAACGCAGCAAAGGGTGATTAGCTCAGCCGGGAGAGCGTCTGCCTTACAAGCAGAATGTCGGCGGTTCGATCCCGTCATCACCCACCATGTTTCTTGAGAGTCTTGCGAAAGCAAGATGGAAGCTGTCAAAAGCCTCCACCGACGCGCAGCGGTAGTTCAGTCGGTTAGAATACCGGCCTGTCACGCCGGGGGTCGCGGGTTCGAGTCCCGTCCGCTGCGCCATATTTTCCGAAGCAGGTTCGCCTGGTTCGAGATCCAAGCCTACGGGTTTTGATCAGACGAGTTAGATGGACGAAAGTCCACAGCGATACGCAGCGGTAGTTCAGTCGGTTAGAATACCGGCCTGTCACGCCGGGGGTCGCGGGTTCGAGTCCCGTCCGCTGCGCCATATCTGCTTCGAGGCCCACTGAACGCCTTGAAGCTAAGAAGAAAGCTGAAGAGCTTCTTCCAATCGATAGCAAAGACCCTGGTCGAAAGACCGGGGTTTTTTGTTTCCGGGATTTGAAGATTGGAACAGCCCCCTGTGGCGAGGGAGCTTGCTCCCGCTGGGCTGCAAAGCAGCCCCTCGGTGAAATGGCGAACTCGCCTCAGAACCCCAACCGATCCCGCAACCCGTAATACCAAGCCCCCATCGCCGCAAACGGCGTGCGCAACAACTGACCGCCAGGGAAAGGGTAGTGGGGCAGGTCCGCAAACGCATCAAAACGCTCTGCCTGCCCACGCAGCGCCTCGGCCAGCACCTTGCCCGCCAAATGCGTATACGTCACGCCATGGCCGCTGCAGCCCTGCGAATAATAAATGTTATCCCCCAGCCGCCCGACCTGCGGAAGACGCGACAGCGTCAGCAGGAAATTTCCGGTCCAGGCGTAGTCGATCTTCACATCCTTGAGTTGCGGAAACGCCTTGAGCATCTTCGGTCGAATGATCGCCTCGATGTTCGCTGGGTCCCTCGCGCCATACACCACGCCGCCACCGAAAATCAGACGCTTGTCGCCTGTCAGTCGGTAGTAATCAAGCAGGTAGTTGCAGTCTTCGACACAATAATCCTGTGGCAACAGGCGATGAGCCAGTTCATCACCCAGTGGCTCGGTGGCGATCACCTGCGTACCGCAGGGCATCGACTTGGCTGCCAGCTCCGGCACCAGATTGCCCAGGTAAGCATTGCCCGCCACGATAATGAACTTGGCCCTGACCTTGCCCTGCGGCGTATGCACAACCGGACTGGCACCGCGCTCGATGCGCACCGCTGGCGATTGCTCATAAATCACCCCGCCCAACGATTCCACCGCCGCTGCTTCGCCCAGCGCCAGGTTAAGCGGATGAATATGCCCGCCGCTCATATCCAGCATGCCACCGACATACTCCTCGCAAGCCACCACCTCGCGAATACGCCGCTGATCCAGCAGCTCCAGTTGCGTATGACCGAAACGCTCCCATAAACGCTTCTGCGACTCCAGGTGACCCATCTGTTTAGCAGTGAGGGCGGCGAACACACCGCCGTCCTTCAGATCGCACTGAATCTGATACTTCGCCACCCGCTCGCGAATGATCCGCCCACCCTCGAACGCCATGTTGCCGAGCAACTGCGCCTGCTGCGGACCAACGCTGCGCTCGATCACATCGATGTCGCGGCTATAACTGTTGACGATCTGACCGCCGTTGCGACCCGAAGCACCAAACCCAACCTTGGCTGCCTCAACGATCGTGACCTTGAAACCGTGCTCCAGCAAAAACAGCGCGGAAGACAACCCCGTATAGCCCGCACCGATCACGCACACATCGGTTTCGACATCATCCTGTAAGGCAGGGCGCGACGGCGCCGGATTGGCCGATGCGGCGTAATACGACGCTGGGTAGGATGTGTTCGCCATTCTGGAACCTCTGTTTTATATTTTTTACGAATGCGGCGATCCTACCCGAGATAAAAATCCGCCGCCAGCCACCCGCAGATCTTCGTTGTATCGGTGAAATTAAATATTTTGCATATTCATAGGGTTAGGTGAAAAAAAGGTGTTGACACCCCTCCGGAATTCCGTAGAATGCCGCCTCACAGCAGGCACGTAGCTCAGTTGGTTAGAGCACCACCTTGACATGGTGGGGGTCGTTGGTTCGAGTCCAATCGCGCCTACCAAACAAAATCCGCTCTGCTGGGCGGTCTAGAAGGGCTCACCGAAAGGTGGGCCCTTTTTTGTTGGGCGCATTTTCAAAACTTTTTCAAAACTTTTGCAAAACCCCACCTCACAACGCCAATTCGGCACCCACCTCGACGTATTCAATCGTCTGCTCGCCGTGTCCCTTCTGGTAGTGCTTCGTCATCTTTTCGTCCGCATGACCAAGCAGCGCCTGGATGTATTCCTGGGGAAAGTTCTGCTGCTCATAGAGCCACGCGCCTAAAGCGCGAATCTCGTGAAAAGTGGGGCGCTCTCCTGCTGGCATATAGTCATAGGCGTGCGCCTCGTCCCTGGCCTTGCTGAATTCCTTGGTCAGGTAATCCGGCGTCACAGAGGTCCAGTGATCCTTCGCATTGATCTGCTCTCTGCGCCTCGCCTTGGGCTTGTAATGGATCAGGTAGGGGGAAGCTACGGGTGAGCGTAGGCACTCTCCTACAACCTCGCGTAGGGCGGCCCCCATCTTGATTTTGAGGTGAACCGGATTGCTGTAACCCTGAGTTTTTCCGGGCGAAACGGTCAGCGTGTTTTCATCCATGTTGGCGGCTGATTTCTGCCAGGTCACGATGTCCTCGCGCCGCTGGAGGCTAGTCAGCGCTAGGCGGATGGCGCGCTTTAACCATGGAGGTGTAGTTGCGGCGTTGATTATGGTTTTCAGCCCTTCGAGGGTGTGACGTTGTCGCTTCTTCTCCGCCTCCGTTTTCACCAGGGTTAGCTCGGCCACATTTCGCTCTGCAAGGCCTTTCGCCACGGCAAAAGCGAATATCTGTACCCAGAGTCCGCGGTGCTTCGTGTAGGCGTTGTTGCTGAACTGGTCCAGGTATTCAGCCATAGCAAGCACGTCCAATTGCCCAATCAGGCGTTCGCCAAGGTCCCGCTGGTACCGCTGAAGCTTGAACTTAATCTCCTCCAGCGTGCGAGCTGCGTAGCCTTTGTCCTTAAGCCATTCGCCCTGGAAACGCTGCAATAGGATGTTGATCGTCGGCAGGCGCTCGCCAGTCAACACGGTGAGTAGCGCGCCGTCGTCTACAACCAGCGCCGACAGCTTGAGATTCGCCGCACGCGCTAGTTTTATTGCTTCCTCCATAGGTCGGTTGATGCTTGTTACTAGGCCGGTGACGGGATTGCGGTACCGCCAATATTTCCCGTTCGGGTAGAGGTTCGGCGGCAACTTTCTGTTTTTCAATATGCGTGGCCGAGCCGCCATCAACCAATCTCCATCATCTGTGCCAGCAGCGGGTCGTTTGCTCCCATGACTGCTGCCTGCAGGTCAACAAAGTACATCCCTCCCTTGATCTCCCCGACCACTTCTCCTTCCTCGATCCATCTTTTGAGCTGCTGCACGCTGGGTTTGCCGCCTGCGTACCGTAGTTTTCTGTACTCGCTCACCTCCATGAGACGAGGCAGCTTTACCGTCATTTGCGAAATGATTTTTACCATGATGGTTCTCCTTGCTGCCTACCGCAGCGAATCAGAAAGCGAGAGGGAGATGAGGGTGGTTGACATCCCGGGTGCCCAGGCGTAACTATCAACTCAATTTTCAAAAATTGAGTTGAGATTATGTCTGGAATCCAGAAGCCCACAGATTTCGGGGTGTTGCTCAAGAAGCATGGTGTTGACGTCTTCGAGTTGATGAGTACCTATAAGGCCGTTGACGATAAAGGGCGGTATTTGCACTGGCATGAATTCAAAAGGAGGGTGCCGGCAGGTATCAATAAGGAAGCCGCTTGGGCTGCTGTCAAAATCGCCAGAGCATCGGGCAACAAAGCGCTTGACCTTAACAGCGAGTGTGGCCAGCCATTCCAGCTTCACATTACTGATTTTTGCCACACGGTCATTCACGATATTGAACAACTTAATGCAAGGTTGGGTGGGCAAGCGGCTCCCTCATCTGGACATGGAGAGAATAACAAGTATCTAGTTGACTCTCTTATGATGGAGGAAGCGATTTCAAGCGCCCAATTAGAGGGGGCAGCTACAACGCGGAAGGTAGCTAAGGAGATGCTGGTGAAGGAGCTCCCTCCGCAAAACGATGATGAGAGGATGATATTAAATAATTATTTGCTTATGAAGCACGCTAAGTTTAATAAAGACGAGGCGTTGTCGTTAGAACTGATCTGTGAATTTCATAAAATAGCGACTGTGGGCGTAAAAGATGATGAGGTAAATCCCGGTCAAGTTAGGGATGATGATGATATTTTCGTCGGCGGGAGAGACGGCGAGGTGGCTCATCAACCACCGAAGGCTGAGTTGTTGTTAGACAGAATTGAAGCTTTGTGCAATTTTGCGAATGAGCTTCATGACGGAAAGGATGGAAGATATTTCATCCATCCCGTTGTAAAAGCAATTATCCTTCACTTTATGATAGGGTATGAGCACCCATTTAGAGACGGAAACGGCCGGACCGCTCGGTGTTTGTTTTATTGGTATATGTTAAAAAGTGGTTATTGGCCTTTTGAATATATATCAATAAGTGCGCTGCTAAAAGAGGCTCCGATTCAATATGGTCAGTCATATCTTTTTACTGAGACTGATTCGTTTGACTTGACTTATTTTGTAATATATCAGCTTCGAATAATTGAGCGTGCGATTAATGAGTTTATTGAGTATTTTGAAGCCAAGAAAAGAGAGTTTTATGAGTTGATGCATTGGCTTGATGAGCGGGGTATCAGCAAACGGTTGAATTACAGGCAAGGTCATCTGCTCAAAAAGGTTGTCAGAAATCCTGGCAGAGTTTTCACAGCTAAGGAATTGACGCATGATTATGATGTTTCGGAGAATACTGCACGTAAAGATTTAGAGAAGTTGGCTGAAATGAAGGCTCTAGCGAAAATCCAAGAGGGGAAAGGTTATCTGTATGTGTCCAGAAGCGACGCGGCAGAAAATCTGAAAAAAGTTAAAGTTGATTTGAAAGATTTGCTAAAAGTTACAACTTTGGGACGGCTGGAGTGAGGTGTTTGTTCGAGTGGAGATATAAAGGCTGCCGACAAAGGGCGCCGACGACTGTAATTTGAGCCTATTGCCGCTATCGAGGCTGTCAGCGTTGACGAATGAGCTGACAACGCTGTGACGTTGTATGTGAAAGCGTCGGGCTCAAACCGCGCAGCCAATCGTGAGCTTTTAGATAGTAATCTGTGGTCTTACCACGCCATGCTCGGCTGAATTTTGGCGCTGAGTAATGATGTAGAGCTAACGATTGGAAAATTCACCGCTGCGCGTTATCCTCCCCTGCCTATCGTGTATAAGGAAAAAGGGATGCCAGTCGAAAAACGCTGCCCGGTTAAGCTCTGGCTTAACACCGTCTTTAATCCATGGCCTTCTGCTCACAACGTACTTATTATTTTGGCGGTTGTGTTCCTGCTTTCCTTGGTAAAACTATCTGCCAGTGAATGGGCAAGTTGGGTTCAAGCGGCAGGTTCGATTGCAGCAATAGTCGCAGCGGCATTTATTCCAATATGGCATGGTCGAGTTTCATCGCGGGCTAGGGAGAAACAGCTTGCCGGCACGATGAGAGTGCTTGCTCTAGCTGCCCAAGAGAAGTTATGGGTTTTGAGTAACTCTTTCTTGAAAGTTGATCAAGAGCTTAAAGAAATGCAGCAGTATTTGAACTCCCAGCGCCAAAAAGAGTGGGGAGGGCTGCTCAGTTCGGTGGCTCAAATTCCAATAGCTGAACTGCCGGCTACACGAGTTATGGATCTCGGCATCCTCCGCGATGCCGTGTTGTTCGGCGAGCATGTAACGAGCATCTTGCCCCGGTGGATTGAAGAGGGAACCTCGCACCCCGATGTGGTTATAGCTCTTAGGGCGAAAAGAGATCTTCTCGACATTGTTATAAGTAGGATGCCGAACCCCATCGGCCTCGCTCTATCCGTGCCCGACTGGGTACGGGCCAGCCAACGCTTTGAAGAAAGACGCCCTGATCCCAACCCCTTGTACGTAGAGGGAGTTAGGGTTTGTCGGAGATTTAGTTGGGCAAGTGACGCGTCGGCAGTTCCGAATGGCTTCCAACTCCATTATTTTTTTCCAGATGGCAGGTACGAAAGGTCGGAGCTGACTAGCTATCCGTGGAAAACGGTGGATGATCTTAATCAAGCCATAAGTTCTGAGGTTAACGATGTGATCGCTAAATATAATGGCGATTTTTAGAAACTAGAGCCTAACTTTCTAAATGGCCGATGTTTTGAGTCGCCACTGGTTCCCAGTCGCGCGAAGTGTTAGGTGGATCGGCATATTCGATAGCTGACGTCTAAACTTATTTGAAGCCAGGTTGCCAGAGGCCCCTATGAGACTGCAAAACGACGTAGATGCGCTCGCGGCAATCGAGGAGGATGCAAGGGCGATGCTGAAATGGATGGGATTGCCTGACGATGCTCAGAAACTGGCGGTAGTCGTCTTCCTCCGCGAGATCATTGATCTGGCGGGCTGCACCGAGTCGGCGGGGTTGGTTTCTGAGGTGCTGGACATCAGCTAATACACGCACAGCTTGCCGGCGCTCGGTTGTGCTATTTGGGTTCGTGGGCTTCGGATACCTCGAAGTCACGGTTTAGTTCAATGAGTTTACTTTTGTCCCTGAAAAGGGAGTAAAAGAAATGAAACCCTCTCAGGCCACGATGCTCATGTATACAAAGCAAAGAAGGAGGGTCTTCTGGGAGTGGGCTGATTGTGCACTTCATACTCGATGCCATGATGGCCTGCTACCAGGCGGCGGCCAGATCGATGTCCAGGTGCGCACCTCCCGCAACGGCGCAATTCAACTATTCATCGGGGCGTATGACGAAAAGGGCGCAATGCTTTTTGAGGAGTATTACAAAGAGCGATCATCGGAATCTATGACGGCAGCTCTGGCCTTTGGCGTAGCCCGTGCAATGCTTCTCACGGCCACGCGACTAGCTCCTCTCCCTTCTACCGCAAGACTCGGCGTATACCGCAAGCTTTGAGGTTTCTAACTGACCGGCGGCCAGGCGGTGTGAACTATCTGAGACGCCATCACTCAACCGCCCGAGGAACGGCTGTTTCTCAATGGCGGTGAGTTCCGCTCAGGAGAAATACAATGTCTGGTATTGACGACTTTAGATTTAAGTCGCACCAGCTTCTAGTGGAGCTTGACGCAGCCACTATGGGAATGATGCAGCTAGTATCATCAAGGTGTGTTTCAGGTCCCGAGTGGGATGCCGCACACAAGAAGCAGCACGAGGCTTACGAAAGCTGGGATGCTTTTATGAACGCTCCGCTGATCGCCGATACGAACGACCTACCCACGTGATATCTGAGCGTCGGTGCATCGATGAGAGAATTCCTCCAGGGGTAACTTGGATGAATTGTTCTATCGATCGTTACACGCGTCACCTCAACCGTAAACTTCTCGATATCCAACGCAGCGGGCTTTTGCGCTGCTGGCGTAGATGTAAGGGCCGTCATCTATCTGAGCTCACACTGCCCGGCGGCCGATATGAGACTTCAAAGCGACGTAGACGCGCTCGCGGCAATAGAGGAAGACGCGAGGGCGCTGCTGGAATGGGTGGGGTTACCTGATAGCGCTCGGAAATTGGCCGAGGTCGTCTTCCTCCGCGAAATCATTGATCTGGCGACCTACACCGAATCTATGACTCTCTCACCCAATGGGTTTGATCTCGACTGATCCAGGCGCTCCGTGGAGATGGCGCTATGCTGGCATTTCTATAATGGGTGGGGTTGAATAGCCGACCCACGAATGGAGTACAGGACGGTTTATGCAGTTCAAGCGCGGCTTCAGCATCCTCGGTTTCGCTATGATTATCGCTATGGCGGCTGGGTGTAAGTCCTACACTGAGAAAGCAGCGGAAGGGCTACCAAACTCCGAAACCGCAGGTATTCGGGCGATAGAGAAGACGCTCACTATTGCCAGCGTAGATGGAGCAGACACCTTGTATGCGTTGTACACGCAGCGTACCGAATATCGCTTGTCGCCGGGAAAACACCGTCTGGAAGTGAAGAAGTGGACGGGAACACGAGCGACGAGGCCAATTTTTCGGGACGTTTACCTAAAAGCCGGGCGGGAGTACGGTCTCAAGTCGATGCCAAGTGAAGACTGGTGGGACTTTAAGATCGAGGATATGGAATCTGGTGAGCGGATAGATAAGCCGATCACCCCTTAAGGATGAAGCGACGATGGACCCCTACGACCTCCTGGAAGAAGTCAACGACGACCAATCTTTTCTTAGATTTGCCCATGCGCTGATGGCAGACAGAGCGGCAGCCTCAGCGGAAAGCACTGATTGGGAAGACGATACAATAGATGGTTTTTTGGAATCCGCCGTTGCGTGGGCGGAAACCAGCGACTTCGGTATCAGGCAGGGGCTTGATCCGTCTAACCCTTGGTGTCAGTTTGCGGTTTTTCTGTACTGCGGAAAGATCTATGAATGACGCATGCGTTTGAGGGCTATTGGAAAAAAAGCTCCTATTTAGCGTTAAGTGCCAAGTCCCTAAGCCTTCTCTCCGTCGCGTGGTCGAACCGGTCCAGAATTAGGTCGGCTTGATCCTCGGTGATGGCTCCCGCGCAGGTTAGGCCGATCACAAATCCGTGAGCTTTTGCACCGCTTTTGACGGCCAGGATCATCGATCCAGCGGTCTCGATGTCTTTTAGTATCTTCTCAGCAGCGCGCATCGCCCCGGCTGGTAGGTTGAAAGGTTCGTTAGACATTTGGTACTCCGCACACGCAAGTTTGCCCTTCGCCGGGCTGGGGCGTCGTCGCCCTCTGATGCCATCGACCAATTCAACGAAGCAGGGTTTCAGAAATCCTTAGCTTTTGGCGCCTGACGGGGTCGCGTTTCCGATAGGCTGCCCATCTGCCGGCTGGCACGACAAACGGCTCGCCAGCGACCTCATCCTAGGAGGAACCCAACCCGTTTGCCTAGAATCCAATTTGGAAACGGGAGGTGGTAATGGAATGAAATGCAGTTGCTGGATTTGTTGGGGCGACGCGTATCGTAAGGGCATATATGGGGATTGGGACGACCTCATCTGCCTAGCGTGCGGACATTACAAAATCAGTCGTCGTTTGTTGAAGGATTACCTAGGCAGAAAATTTGACGTCGAACGCATGCGCGACGCTTTCTTTCTCGTTCATGCTCAGGGACGCATTCCCATCGTGGATAGGTACAGCGCCATCTTTGTAGAGAAGACGCTGACGCGAGAGCCTGTTGAAGGGCTAATAGGTTGGCCTACCCGTATGGACAAGCTGAAAGTGCAACGCGTTGAGTAAGGCCATTGTCTTGGCCAGTCCAAATACAATCAGGCTGCTAGTCTGACCTGGTTCCAAGCACCGACGACGGAAAGCAGCTTCGCGGCCTGCGGTTCTTCAATTGAAACCTCGTCTGGTATCGCAAACCAGCCAGACGCCACCAGATGGTTCGGATTGCAGCTGTTGCGGAGCTCCAGGTAGTAATGCTCGATAGCATCCGTAAGACGTTCCACCTTGTAGACGCCGTCCGGCGATATCTCAACTGACTTGATGTACTCGGCTCCGCGGTCGTCTCGGCACATGCCGGCGATATAGATTGTCCAGTGGTAGGCGAAATCGAAGATTGCGTTAGCGATTTCAAGCGTTCGGATCTGGCGGCAACTTTTCCAGTTCATCATGACCTGCGTGCCGCTCGGGTCAATGTTTACCACTGCGACATGGTTGGTCCTGAGCAATGCCCGGCATTTTCGTTCGGCGCGGGCGATGTTGTTATTCGCTTTACGTTTGCTCATGGCGTCTCCACCGCTTTGCGTCTCGTCCTCCGCTTGGCGTGAGGCTGCGATTTTCGTTTCCGCTTCAGGATTGTTTCCGGGTCTATACGGGTGGATCGGGGCGGTCGTATCGGATTGAAAGGCGGTGCCTCCAATTGGACGACTCGTCCGCCCTCCTGGAGATATTTGGTGATCTGATCATCGATCGTTTCTGCATTCCGCCGCTGCAGCTCGATCAGGCTGAGGTGATTGCTAATCATCTTTGCCTCACTTAATTCGGATGGAGCTATCTCCACGTTCCAGGTGCGCCCAGGACGGTTCGGGCAGAAGTTCATGCTCGACGTCTTCACCAGCTTCGATCCGCTTCCGGACGGCGTCGTTGTGATCGCGGATTTCTTTGAGCTTGGCGGCGATAGCGTTCTTATCGGGCGCAATGCTGGTTTTCACGGCAATGAGCTCATCCGGCACGGCGTCCTCGTTGTCCACGATTACCTTCTCTTTGCCGAGGGCCAGGGTAATGGTGAAGAGGGGACGCTTAATGGTTTTGAGATTGGCCGCTTCCATGTTCCGGCGAAGGTAGTCGGTGATCTCGGCCACGCTGTTGTTCTTGATGCGCTTGAGCTCGGTGAGACGCTCAATCTCGTTTTCAATCGCGGCCACATCGCTTTCAATGTTCCGGCGCAGCATGACGACATTGTCGGCCTTCACTTCGAACTCGCCTTGGATCTCTTCCAGGGCGTGCTGTAGAGCCTCTTTAAGTCCCTCATCATCGACGTCGGCCATCGCTTGGATCTCGGCGAGCTTGCCGGAGAGTGCGTATAGCTGGGTCATGCAGCTGACTCCTCTTCGAATTTCGCAGAAAGGTCTTTCAGTTCTTTGGCGATGCGCCGGACCGCCGTATCGTCTTTACGCGCGGTCAGGCGTCGAACTGCGTGGTCATGGATCTTTTTGAGTTCTTGCAGCGACTGGGCACCTTGCATCGTCTCGACAACCGACCTGATGTAATCCAGCCGTTCTTGCTTCTGGCGTTCCTCTTCCGCGACCTTGTCTTCAGCTTTGATCATCGCTACCTCATCGCGCACCGCATCGACATAGGCGGCGTCCTCAAAGAGGCCCATGTGGATGTCGGCTGCAAACCCGAGGGGTTGGAGGCACTTGCCGATAGCATCGGTCAGCGATTTTTTCGCGGCCTCCCAATCAGTGACGATCTTCCCCTGTTGGAGATGGACGAAAGGGGTGTGGCCGTAATGCTCGACGGTGCATTTTTGGCCATCTTTGCCCACGTACCAGAGCTGAATTTTCAACGTATGCAGCTTGGCGTTAATGCGTGGAGCGTCCGGCCATTCCTTGGTGGGAGCCTGAAGAGGGCCGCCTTCGTCGAAGCGATCCTCAAGGACTGTCCAACCCCAACCCTCGCCGCACGGGCCGAACACTTCCGTGGCCTTGCGCATCAGGTAGGTGGGTTTAATGGCGGTGCCTTTGAAACCGCCCATGCCAGTGAAATTCTTTGTTGCGCTGGGATCGGTTACGTTGACCTGATCCCAGATGCGGGTATTGGACATAACTATTCTCCGCGCCACCGACGAGGGGCGCTGCGTACAGAGCTGAAGTTATTGAGTGACGCGATCAGCTAGGGCGCTGAGCAGCATTAAGAAAAAGCAGAAGGCGATGGTTGAGAAGGATCCACGCCAGATGAGAAGGCGCCTGGCGCGCTGATGGCTGGTCATCTAGGCCGAACCCTTACAGCGATTCGCCGGCCCTGCATGGTTGCTGTGAGGCGCCGTGGGAGATCTGCGACGCGCTCGTCACGACTCCGTCCGATCACCTCATTGAACGGCATGCCATAGCCGATGATGGCTATCCTGCGCTGGATGTCATCCAACTGCTCATCGATCAGCGTTTTTACCGGTGCGGTGCTCATTGCGCCTCCTTGCGCTTCCGACTGATCTTCAGCAGGCGTGCGCTGTAGTGATGGAATTCTTCGGGTGTGATCCCGCCTGACGTGAAGTGGCGGACAATCAGGCCCTCGGCGAGCGTGTCGTCTAAATCTTTGCTTTCAGACTCTTCGAGCGCTGCTAGGGCTTGGTCGATTGCGATGTGAGGACTCACAGTTCGTTGTCCTCTGCTTGAGCAATCAATGCGTCATCAGCCAGGGGCTCAAGTAGCGTTTGAGCGATCTCGCCGCGCTTGCCCAACGGGTGATCGCTCGGGCCAAGGAGCTCAGCGATCGCGTTCTTGTCGGGTCTGCCATTGTCCAAAGAGAGCATCAACCAACCCAGCGCCGGAGAATGCACCTCGCAGTCTGCGAGCCGGTTGTTCACGTGCTCATCGATAGCCAGAGCGAGCTGAGCCCTGGTTACTGTCTGGGGCCGGCGCATACGGCGTTGGACTTTAACATCCACTCCGGCCAGCAGACTTTCGACGGCGTTGTACAGCCACTCGGCTCGTGCATTTTCCCAAGTGTCGTCGCTAGTCATCGAAGGCGACTGGACGATTTTTAATGGTTGGCTGATTTTCCATGCAGCGGTCATAGAGGCCTCCGTCTGGCGAGGTGTTGAACTGAAACCTGGCTGCGGTTTGGCAGCGCGAGGAATAACTAGGAGCGCGCTGAAGAGGGCGCGCCGGATAACTTTTCAGTTGTTTTCCCAATGCACCCGGAGGTCCAGATGCATCAGTGAAAAAGCTGTATCGCTCGCGCCTCCTACCGGGTCATTCGCCAGTTCGGTCAACACCTCGTCCGCCGTCGCAGTTCTGCGCGTTGGTAGCCTTTCGGGGCTATCGGATCGCCGGTCGCCAGTAGTCGCGGCGCGATTTTCTTCACCTGACTTCCTCTCGCCCCACAGGTGTGGCCGGGGCTGACCTCCCAGCGTGAGCCGGGTAATCGTTTATGGCGCGTGTTGTTAAAGAGCAGTGGACCTGATCAGGCCCTTTTACGGCGTAGCGCCGTAGAGATGGGTAAAAATTAGCAACAGCTAATCGAGACGTCAATAGCAAATGCTAAAAATTGGATAATAAGCCGCACCCTGCCTAGAGCTCCAATTTCGTGAGCGCAGGAGGTGGTTACATTTTTATTAGACTCAGATATGCTAAATAAGCTGGTTATGCATACAGTGTTGGAGCAATCTATGGTGACTGAACCCAAGCACACCCAACCAAAACGCCAGGGAATGACCGCGATTGAGCGCCTGGGTCTGCGCATCTCTTCGTTAATCAATCATCCTGTTGCGCAGATTCAACGCAGGATTACGTTTCAGCGCTTGGATACAGAGGGAGACCAAGAATGGGACGAAGTGATGGGGCTGTTATCCGATACGCCGGGGATCACGGTGACTTTCAACAACGACGCGACAGTTACGTTGAGATGGGACGCGCGTACAGAGGATGACGTGGAGATTGAGTCGGAGTCCTTAAGGGCAATAGCTGAGCCGTTGCCTTGAGAGCGTTGTAGATAGCTGCTGGTGCCCCGAGATGCAGCGAATGTGCATTTATGGTGTATTCTTAGCGGTCAGTGGTGCGTTAAACGCACCTTGAATCTTTTCATTGTGTCAAGATTTGTTGGTGATTTTGTGATCAAGGAAAAGGCCATTAAGGCTGCTCTGATCGATTGGCTGTATGCCAAAGGGATGGTCCGAGACGCTGTGGTAATCAACGAGATGGTCGTGGCTAATTGGGCTCGACGAGCTGATATAGCGCTTGCTAACGGCAGATTATACGGTTTTGAAATTAAGAGTGCTTTCGACTCCTTAAAAAGACTGCCGGGGCAAATTGAATCGTTTAGGTGTCATTTTGACAAAGTCACAGTGGTAGCGGCTTCTAAATTTATCGCTGATATTACCGAAAGCTATCCGTCTGAAGTCGGTGTAATTGAAGTTTACCTGAAATCTGACAAGGTCGCATTTAGACAGGTGAGGGCGGGGCGGATTGATGAGGTTAAAAACTCCCAATACCTTGCTAGCCTGATAACGCGAGTGGAAATCGAAAGGCTGCTAAGGGCGGAAGGTATTTCCTTTAAGGTTGGAGCTACAAGGAAGGAGCTTCTTCAATATGTAGATTTGATCGCTATAAAGAAAATGCGTTCGTTCGCGCTATCATGTATAAAAGAGCGGTATCGAAAAACGTTTATAGCCTTTGATAAAGCCAGAGAGGCTAACGGGTCGCTAGAAAGCTTGTCATTACTAAGTCGAGGTGAAAGCCTGCGAGCTGTCCTGTCTCTATCGCAAGAAATACCACAAAGCTATTTTAGGGCAGCGGGAGGAGAGTATGAACGTAGCGTTGATACTTCAGTACTTGGCCATGAGTTTGGAGCAATACCAGAGGATATGCCCCAAACGGTTTTAGTAAGGCGGAGAAGTCAAATTAGATCGTCATAGTCTTCTTCATCGTCTATACGGCCGCTGCATCTGAAATCGATTTGTTTAGATATATGCATGTTGACTCTCGCGGCTATCCAAGCAGCAGGGGTCTTCATGCCTTCGATATTTCCTTGAGCAGCCTGTCTGATCATTTCGGCTCCCCATGTCAAATCGTCTTCGATTTCTGTATATGAAGAAATAAGCTTTTGCGCAGCGTCAATATATCCTGTTGAGTTATTCTCTGGGCGTCTTTCAAAGATCCAGGCATCGTTCAATGGATAGTCAATTCGGGGGGTGTAACGGCCTCCTCCGGTAATGTAAACGCGTGAATGTATGGAGCCATGATCCCCATAAATCGCTGCTCCTGAACCAATTGCATCATGGATCTTGGACTCGTACATGGCAATCAGGCCGCGCTTACCGCCGCTATTAGGGTCTAAAAAAGAGACTACAGACGATGGAAAGCTGGTCGCAGTGATGATTATTTCTGCATCCTCTACCTCGTCCCTTATTTCGTTTATAGTAGAAATGCATCCTGCCAAGCAGGCGGGCAGGGTATCTCTTACATATCCTGCGTCGATGATTACTACCGCGTTCTCAACGGAGTCCAAAGAGGATAACGCTGAAATTATTTTTGCGGTGTCCTCGCCAAAATTTCTGACTTTAAATGCTACTTTGTTACAACCGATTCTCTCCAGTTCCCTGGTCTGTCTGATGATCTGGGATGTTTTAGAATCAGGGGTGATTTGAATTATAGGTATAACGGGGGCATTGATTTTGCTTATAAAGTCTCTCCAATTTTTAAAATTGGTACTAGAATCTTTTAAGCGTTTGATATCTTCTGTGAGAAAAGAGGGCTCGGTTGTTAGATCCAGCATGAATGGACGGCCGGCAGTAGCGGAAACTATTTTAGATAATGGAACCTCTATGTTGGGCTGTCGAGGCCAAGCGCCTAACGTGAAAGCAGGGATAATCGCATCTTTATGATTGTTGGTGAGATTTTCATAGCCGGTAATTTCTGCAGGCCTGCTACGTAGTGCCGGGTAATAATTATAATCTTCGAAGGTTATGTCCATGTTACGCTTCCTCTGGTGACTCTAGTTCTACCTGAATACCATTCGGGGCAGGAGAATGGGGCTCTGCGGGTTTTCGCTCCCTTTTTGTCGCCTGCTGTCGTACCGTTTTTGAAATTATGTAAGCGTTGATTTCTATAATTTTGGCGTTTGCATTTTCAAGGTCGTTAACCCTGATTAGCAGCTCGGCGTATGCCTGATGAGCCTTCGTTAATTCGGACATCAATTTCCATAGAGGAATTGTTAAAAAAATTCCCACTAATAGCGCTGCCGACCAACCAGAGATTCCGAGCCAAATGGCTTTCTCGCCTGCCGACAATGTATATACGGAGAGCAAAACACCGATGATACTTAAGGAGACGCCGGCAATACCTAAGTAGATCCCGGCATTCGATTCGCTTGAGAACGGCTTGATTCTTTGCAACTGTCACCTCCTGGCATGGAAATCCTGTTTATTGCATGAATTGTTTGTTGTCTCTAGATAAGAGGGGCTGAACATACGACGTAAAGCTCACAGCTTTCGAGCATTCCAAACGAGCAGAACCTTTGCGTGGATCGTCACGTCATTGACGTGTGCTATCAAATCCTTGTTTTTTTTATTATCCGAAATAAGCCAGAAATGCTCGGCGTCCTTCATTTGCAGACGTTTTATATAGAGCAGTCCGTGCCACGTGATAACATACACGCCTTCGCCTATAAATTCGTTGACGCCGCGATCAACTATGACGGGGTCGTTGTTATTAATAGTGCCCTCCATGCTCTGGCCCCAGCCAGTGATCATCGCGAGGGCAGAAGCGGATGTATAGGTCACACCTTTCTCGCGAAGCACTTCCTCTCGGACCACAAGGTTCCGGATTGCCTCGTTATATTCCGGTGGAACTTGACCATGGCCCATCGCCGCTCTGACGTCATACTGGGGAATCAAAATTTCGTCGTTGGTTGGGCGCAGATGGGCCAAGTTTGCTGGATAAAAATTATCAAGCTCGTCATCTGGCGCTTCAGCAGCAGCAAGGATTCGGTCGCGCGCTTCGCTGGAAAATCCCGTTACCTTCGTGAGCGAATGCTTCAACTGTTCAATAGCTGAAAGCCCGGTCTTCGCATGGACAGCTGGTTCCATCGGAACCGGACTGACCAAGCTACCTGCCGGAAGGCCAATTTTGTCTTCCAGATTCGCGGCAGCCTTTTCTCCGAGGTTTCGGTGCCCATTCAGGATTTGTGACAGGTACGACGCATCAAGGCCGTATTGATTGGCGAAGTCTTTTTGGGAGGCTCCAGCCATTACGGCTTTCAGCGCCTTCACTCTCAATTGATTTATGTCCATCCCTAAATCATCGCCTCCGGTTAGCACACAGTAAATTACAGGTTGCTATTGAATAGGTCATTAGCAATTGCTAATCTTGTGAGTGCACGGAGGTACAACATGAACCTGCACGATTACATCAAGCCTTTCAACAAACAGGCACTAGAGGAATTTGCGGGCAACTGCGGCACTACGGTGGGCCAACTCAAGCAGGTTGCCTATGGCTATCGCCGGCCAGGCGCAGCCCTCGCAATCGGTATCGAGCGTGAGTCCTCTCGAGCTGTCACGTGCGAGGAAATGCGTCCAGACATCGATTGGGCATATTTGCGTAATTCTCTATCAACCAAACCAGCTGCGTAACCTTTCAAAGCAACCAAGGAGTTTTGCACCGATGGGATTTAAAGACCCCCTCAACCAACGCAGAGACATCGCTCGCAAGATTCGTCTCTATCCGCTCTTGGATCGGCAACTGCAACGTGCCGCCGACAAGAGCCGCCGCGAGTACGCAACCTACCTATTCGAGATGCTTGAGTGGGCCGCCGTAAACGGCGCCATCGAAGCGCTGATGCCGGAGGATTTGAAGGATATCGCGGGCTAGAGGCCCTCAGGAGGGCACGATGCAATTTACTGAAGAGAACGTGCCGCCCGAGATCCGAGCCAAGGTTCATCGACTCATGGAAGCAAGAGGGTGGACGTTCGAAGAGGCGGTGAACGAGATCCTGCTTGAGGCAATCGCCTCAGGCGCAACGGCCTTCGTTGGAAGGCGTAAAGCACCAGTTTTGACCCTGGTGGGACTGAAGAGGCCCTCAACTGGATAGTTTGAGGCCCTCACTTAGGGCCTGAAGAGGGACTCACTTTCCTCCAGACGTAAAAAAACCACCGGACAGGGTGGTTTTTCACAGCGGTACAACACGAAGCAGAGCAAATGATGCGCTATCCAAATCACTCGATCAATACCCCGGCCAATGTCGCGACACATATTGGCGGTGACGAAAAGGTGTCGCGTAGAACCCTGAACAGTGGCTTGCGTCCGGTTACCCAAGGCCGGGCATTGCGAGGTGCAGCGTGAGCATGGGACTTATGGTGGCCGCGATGAAGATCCGCGTTGGCAATCCGTTGCGCAAACTGGTGCTAATCAAACTGGCGGACAACGCCAGTGACCTGGGGGAGTGCTGGCCTTCGTACCAGCACATTGCTGATCAGTGCGAGATCAGCAAGCGCTCTGTCATGAACCACATAGCCGCGCTCTGTGCTTGTGGTTTGCTGCGCAAGGAAGTCAGAAAGGGTGGCCCAAAGGGTAACTCTTCAAACGTCTACTACCTCACCCTAGGTGGTGAACCTCCTGCACCAGGGGTAGTGCAAGAGATTCACCAGGGTAGTGCAGCAGATGCACCCCCTAGTGAATTTGCTGCACCAGGGGGTAGTGCAGGAGCTGCACCCAGAACCAGTCACTCTTTTGAACCAGTCAATGAACCGGTCATTGAACCAATTGCGACCCAGGCTGCGGCCAAGGTCGCGAAGGGCCAAATCGTTCCGTTCACTCCCCAGCAACCGCGGTGCGAGATTCCCGCCGACATGCCAGGGCCAAAAGACCAGTCCTGCAAAACCTTCAAGGCTTGGGCGAACTACGCCATGGCCTACCGCAAGCGGTACGACGCATGGCCGGTGTGGAACGCCAAAGTCGCAGGGCAGGTCGGCAAGCTGGTTGACCGCCTTGGGGCCGATGTCGCTCATCACGTCGCCGCGTACTTCCTGACCATCGACGACTCGCGGTTGATCAACGGCTGCCACGGCATCGGTGACCTGCTCACCAAGGCTGAGGCCTACCACACCCAGTGGACAACCAATCGCCGGATGAACCTGACCACGGCTCAGCAGATCGAGCGCAAGCAAGCCAACCTCGCCGCCGGCCAGGACGCTGCTCGCCGGATCATGGATCGCGAAAGGAGGAAAGCCAATGAGTTCATGTGAGCGCATGACCTCCGACCAGATCGCGCAGCTGGCCCTGGCAATCACGGCCACTGCCGAAGTGCTTGGTCAGACCCTGACCGCAGACGCGGCTGAAATGATGGCTGACGATCTTTCGGAATACCCCGTCCCGGTGGTCGCTAGTGCTCTGAAATCCTGCCGACGGGAGCTGAGCGGAAAGCTGACCTTGGCCGCCATCCTCCAACGCGTCCAGGCTGCCGACGGTCGTCCTGGCAAGGACGAAGCCTGGGCCATCGCGATAGCCACCAGTGATGAATTTGAGACCGTGGTGCTTACCGATGAGATCCAGCTTGCCCTGGCCGCTGCGAAGCCTGTCCTCGACGCCGGGGACAAGATCGGTGCCCGGATGGCGTTCATCAGCGCCTACGAGCGTTTGGTGGGCCAGGCCCGAGAAGAGGCTAAGCCGGTTAACTGGCATGTCTCTGTGGGCTTTGACGCGAGCCGTCGAATCCAGGCAATCACCAAGGCGATGCAGATGCAGCGCATACCGCAGGAGCGGGGACAGAAGTATCTCGCTGACCTTAGTGTTGAACCGATTACCGAGGACGGACGCGCCTTGGCCGGGTTGATCACTGGAGCAGTAGCCCAACCGGCGCCGAAGCTGCGCGAGAAGCTAGGAATGGTGAAGAAGTCGATGTTGAAAATGCGGGCGGCAAACGCCGAGAAGCAGGATGAAATGCGGATTGAGGCAGCAAGTGAGTTGGCGGATCGCCGGGCATTCTTGATGCAGCAAGTCCAGGAGTTGGAAGCGAGGAGGGCGGCTCAATGACCGACAGAATCAGCGTCAATTGCCAATCCAAACTCACCGAGGCAATCACCAGCCTGACCACTATGTACCGTGAGAAAAAGTACGTGGTCGTGTCCCTTCGCCCAGGAAAGGACCGGACTTTGCACCAGAACGCCCTTTGGTTCGCGATGTACAAGCGGATTGCAGAAATGACCGAGATCGGCGATGCGGCAGACGCTCGTCGGTACTGCAAGCTGCACTTCGGCGTGCAAATCCTGCTCAACGAAGACGCCGGCTTTCAAGCGGCGTGGTACCGGGTTATGCGTCACCTGCCTTACGAGGAAAAGCTCGCAATGATGGGCGACCACAAGTTGTTCGGTCCTGACGGCTTTCCAGTGACAAGCCTGTTCAACCGTGCCCAGGGCATCGCCTACACGGATCGCATCGCCACGTATTTCACGCGTCAAGGCGTGGTGTTCTCCGACTTGTTGAGCGAGGAGGCGGCATGACGACTTTCGAGGAAATCAGCCGGTGCCCAGCTGCCAACCACCGATTCTGGTCGGAAAGGGCTCGTTTCAATCTTGCCTGCTATCGATACAACGGAGCGAGCTTGGCAGATCGCCGATTGGAGCGCGCCGGGTTCCTTAGCAATATGGCTCATCGCCGCGCGCAGACATACCTGATGCGGATGGAGGCGCCGATGGACCTATTCGAGGTGGTTGCATGATTGCAAAGCAGCCCAAGCCGAAGAAGTGCAAGAACCCTGCATGCGGCGTCAGCTTTCCGCCAAGACGTTTAGGCCAAGTGGTTTGCAGCCCGGCATGTGCAGTCGCTTTGGTCCAAGTCAAACGGGAGCAGGAACGTAAGTCACTGGCCCAGCTAGAGCGCCGAGCGATCAAAGCCGCCAAGGAGCGAATCAAGTCACGCTCTCAGCACATGAAGGAAGCGCAGGTCGCGTTCAATGCCTGGGTTCGACTGCGCGATGCAAGGCTTCCCTGCGTGAGCTGTGGCCGGCACCACAACGGGCAATGGCACGCAGGTCATTACCGCACAGTTGGAGGCAGCCCCGAGCTTCGCTTTGAGCCGCTGAACGTCTGGCGTCAGTGCGCGCCGTGCAACAACCACCAGTCCGGCAACATCGTGAACTACCGAATCGAGCTGGTGAAACGGATTGGCGAAGAAAAGGTGGCTTGGTTAGAAGGGCCTCATCAGCCCCGCAAGTACACCATCGAAGAGTTGAAGACCATCAAGGCCGAGTATCGAGCAAAGGCCAGAGAACTGAAGAGGGCCGCAGCATGACCTATCGCAACGTTATTTCCGCAGTCGTCCGGGCGTTGGCCGCCGAAACCATCAGCTCAGCAGGGGGATGCGACTTTGAACCCAAAGTGCAAAGTGATAAGCACACCGGCGAGATGGTGGGTAGGGATGCGGCGTTTCTCACTGACTGCTGGGTATTTGGACGACTTCATAGATCTCTTTCGCCCGCGCAATGGCGTGTACTCGTGGCGAAGTACTCCACCCACACCGAGCGCAAACACACCGCCATCGCTGAGCTGACAAAGACTGTGCGCTCACCAGCACCTGAGCGATTTAGACATTGTGCGATCGTTACTTGGGCGTTACCCAAGCCAGCTGGAGTCTGTGGCAAACGTTCGACAACCGTGCTGCCAGCAGCGTGGTACGAGATGGATAATTGGTCCGAAGAGCCTCATCCGATCAAGACGCAGGAGCGGTGGCGGAGGGATATACGTAAGGCGCTGGAGCGCGAAGTTGATGAGGCTTTAGTTGCTGCCCAAACGCTGTTGGATGCTGAGGGACTTATTGAAACAAAAGCCGCTTGACTTGACTTGAGCCAATGAGCCATTATTTACCCATCCTGCCGTTCCTGCGTATTGATAGGGATGATAGAAAGAGCCCAGCCATAGATGCTGGGCTTTTTGTTTTTAAGATTTACTGGTTGATAGGTTGGACTGCTAAAATCCGGGCTCAAATTTCGAACCTTGAGATGGATCTTATGCGGCAATTCTTTGCTATGACCTTTGGCGGCCTGACCCCGAGCTATTACGCCCGACAGCTTTTTTTCGGAGCGCTGTTCGCGGCGTTCTTCATCTACATGAAGTCGCGGTCTCCATCTGGGATTGATTTTGCCAACACATCCCTTGCGGTAGTTAGTACCCTGTTGTACCCCTACGCACGATTCGTGTACGAAAGTGTGGTGGGATTCATCATGGGGGGGAATGTGTTCTTCGTGAATGCCTTGCTGATGCTCGCTACCAAGATAATCACGATGTTCGTCTGCTGGTTCCTGGCAATTTTTATCGCGCCTTTAGGGCTTCTATACCTCTACTGGTACCACAGTCGCCAGCCATCCAATTGATACCCAATAAGCCCGGCCATCAAGCTGGGCTTTTTATTGGCTGCTCGTCGAGACCAGCAACTCCATTCCAAGCGCCGCCTCTCACCTAGGTGGATCGCTTACGTCTTCTTAGGTAGACCTAACAAGTTGCGATATGCGGCCTCGTCTAATTGGTAGACGTCACCGGCGGTTAGCTCCAACCATTTTTTATCTGGGGCCATTCCGCTCGGCATGGACGAGTAGTTGAAGAGGATTCCTGCGTCTGCGTTTTTGCCTTTGAATGAAAAGGATGGATACGCCCAATATCTGAAATGATCCTTAATGACTTGTGCGAGAGCGCTGCGTAGTGCTTCGGGCGCGCCTTCAGACGCAAGGGTATTCAGCACAATGTCGTTCGCTTCTTCTGTACTGATACGTGGGTCGTGATGAGCCCATAGGCGAAGCTTGTCGAAGTCGCGACCATGCTTGTGAGGGGCATAGAAGAATCGCATCGATTGATAGGGCGCAGGTGCTGACAGTCCTAGATGCTTCAGAGCATCTTCCACCTGTTCAATTTTGGATGTGTGTAGGAAATCGACGAGTCGGTCACTCTGGACCTGATGCACGCCGAGCAGGCGACGCAAGTCAGCCTTACGCATGTCGCGCTCCATCATCGCATTCCACAATGTGATTTTAGCCACGGTGACAGCAGGCAAACGAACCACATACTCACCAGGCTCTGGACCAGAAGCAGCAGGTATAGCCCTTCGCTCGTCGACATAAAGAGAGAGAGTGGTTTCTATGGCGTCTACAGCTTCTGATAAGGCGTGAGTTCGATTGTCACCGAAGCTATTCAGTTCTGGTAAGTCACGGCAAAAAACGGCAACGCCTGGAGCGCTGCCGTCCTGTTCGAGTCGGACTGCATAGTCGTACATGGTCACTCCCCTTGGAGGTGATCGTTCAGCATTCAGATTGTGGTGCAGGGGCTCTTCAGAGCCCCAATTGTTTAATGATCGCCTTGCGGGTCGGTTCTGGCATTTCCTTACTACCATGATCCGCGAAGGTGGTCTTCTTGCCGGTCGGCGCGGTGATCTTGAAGTGACTTCCCTTGCCTGCTTCAAAGGTCACGCCTTGGGTCTTTAGCCATCTTCTGAATTCGCTGAACTTCATCACCTCGCCTCGTTGTTTGGATGGCTTCATCCTACAACATTTTTGTAGTAACACAACACTTTTGTTTTATTTTCTTCGGGGCTCTGCCCGGGGCCGGCGCAGGCCTTTTTTACATGCACAATCGGAGTCGAGCGCATGGAGTATCTAAATCGCCTGCTCGAGAAGATCGATTGGGTGATAGCGGGCCTCATTGGAGCCGTGGTTGCGAGCTGGTGGCATAAAGACGATCTGACCAATTGGCGCGCCTGGACGATTTTCCTCCTGACTGGCGTGGCCTGTGCTCTGTACCTAACGGGGATGGTCAGCGACAAGCTTGGTGTCACTGAGCCCAACAACGTTGCCGGTGTTGGCTTCCTTCTGGGCACCTTCGGCGGGTCACTCATGGCGGCGGTTCATCGAGCTATTAAGGCCGCTGACCTATGGGCGCTGTTACGCCAGCGGTTCGGGGGAGGTAATCCGCCATGAATCTTGAGCTGATCAATTCGGTCGCCTGCGGTTTCATCGCGGCCTGGGCATTCTGGTGCGTAGTGAGCGGGAAGGTGAGGGACGGCATCCTTGGAAAGCTGATCTACTCGACGATTGCCATCAGCGCCTACGTGGTCACCACTGGGCATAACAGCTTCTTGTTTGGCCCGACGGTTGCCGGCCTGACCCTGCACATCGCCTTGGCGTCGGCCGGAATCCGTCACCTTTTCATGGTCACGTATTGGCAACGGGTAAGGGCTTGGCTCTGTCGGCGCCTGAACTGTGAGCATTGTGCGGGCTGTGACAAGGCGCGGTAGGTCGCATCCCGCAGCGAGGACGTTTGTGCGCGTTAGCTAGCCCGATAGCTAAGCTGAATAATGCCGAGCCCCAGCGCAGCGAGAGCAAAAGTAACCGGATGGTCACCGCTTACTGATGGAGTCTGTTCCATTCGTCTGCGATATCACCCATTGTTGGAGGTTTCGCATTTTTGATCCAGGCCATAAAAGGCCGGTCAAACTTGAATGAATTCCCACATTGCGAAACCAGGAAGCGGCGAACGCTCTGGGTATTTCGGTAGTCGTTATCGATAGGGGTGGCGCGCGTGATAGGACCCGAATGCCAATCGAATGCCACGTTTCACTCCTTTGATTTATACCCGTTCCTGTCAATCTACAATGACAATTGCATTCTCGATACGCGCTTACGAATTACCGTAACCAAGGTACGACTCTAGACTAAACGCTCGCGTTCAGAGATTCACGGATACTGTGAATAGCGTACGAAAGCTCATGCTCTACCTCGTGAAGCCCTCGGTTCCACATTGCGCTGTAAGGACTAGTATCAGTTCTCATTCGGAAGTTAGAGGACGTAGCCCTAACAGCTGGGCCGAAAAAAAACTGCTCCAAGTCGGTTTTTGGAGATTTCTTGCGCGAGAGAGTCTCATATTTTGCAGCTTCTTTAATCTCTCCTTTCGGTTTGGTAAGCCGAGCCTTCAAGAGATCAGTGCTATTTGAGGAGAGTCTCAACTTATCGGCGGCGTCGTCAACCAAGCTCCGAGCCTCGTCATGCCATCGTTGTAGCTCCGTGATAATTGCCACAGCTTCGTTATGGTCGAGCCCCATTCGTTCCTCCAATTTTTCTCGGACGGCGTGCCGCCGGTAGATCGGCACGGATGGATTACTTCACTTTCAGAGCTTCCTGAATTAGATCAGCGTACGCAGATAGATTGCCAAGCTCCCACTGGAGTTGGTTCCCGCCGGTAGCATTCAAAACTCGTGATTGGATCAGCGTCAGCGCTGCTGCCACCGCCAAATCTCGCTGAGCTTCAGGGGAGCCGACGCTCATTCCGGTGTCTTTACGTAGATTTTTAAAATTGTCAGACATTTTGCTTTCCTTGCATTGAGTTGAGCCTCATAAATACCGGCATCGTGCTATCACTGCAAGCGCTAACGCGAATCCTCCAATCAGCGGATCGCGCAATGTGAGCTGGACAGCCTTACCTACCGTCGTCTTCGTACTGACGGAGAAGACTCTCCAAGAGAACTTCAACCTCGCCCAGCGGTAGCTTAGCTTTCAGTGCTGCCATAGTTTCTGAAGCGCTGCTGACGGCCATTGCTTCATCACGCCCAGTTCGGGAGGCCCACTCTCTAGCTGCACGCAGTATGGACTGTTCATCTAGCATCCTATCCACCGCTGTGTCCTCGTTGATTGCAGCGATGCGCTAACCGAATCAGAATTTGAACACCACGTTCGCGCTGACCAGAAGCTGATCGTTGATCGTGACCTTACAAGCTCGACCTGTTTCAGTTTTGTTATCCCGTGCTAAGACAGGATCACACTGCAGGAACACCTTTTTCCCTTGGTAGTCCCGTTGTACACCTGCTGTGGTCTTACTGGCAGGTTCTTTCATGAATTTCCGGTTCCACGGGCCAAAATAGATCTCTGGCTCGCCACCGCCGAAGAAGCCCGACTCGGGAGTGGCACATATGGTGCCCTCCATCCTCTCTCCATCGATGATGTTCGCATCCGTGTAGCAGGAAATCAGGCCTTTGCCAGTAATAATGTCTGCTGGTCCTCTATTCACCCAAGTCGGAGCGGAAACGCATCCGGAGAGTGTGACTGAGGCGAGTGTCATTGCTGTGAAGGCGAGGCAACGGGAATATTGCATTGCGGCAAGTGTCCTTACTTTTTTTTGAAATGGCCGGACACCAATACCGCCAATCAGCGACTCTTTCAACCTCAAGGTGACTATGGAAAGGCCATATCCTCCAATGTCGCTCTTTGAGTTGGCCGAGCTATCTAGCTTCGGTATTCGGCTTGTTCCAGCACCTGAAGTGTGGGAATGGCTCCAAGTTGAAATCCTTGCCGACACCGGCAACATCCACAACCAAGACCACGCCCACCTATTGGATGCAGACATCCGGATCATGTGGGCCTCGTCATCCTTCGAGAAGCAAGGGCGCACAGTCCTGGGCCAGGCAGAGCAGGTCGCATTCCGTACCGGTGGCTGGCAGAAGGCGCGGATGGAGCAGCAGATGCGGGATTGGTTCGGCGAAGTACCGGGTTTCATCATCACTCTGGCCGCCGACTACTGCGCCCAGTGCAGCGACCTAGAGTTCTGCGCACTCATCGAACATGAGCTGTATCACCTAGCTCACGCGACCGACAAGTACGGTCAACCAGCATTCACTCAAGACGGTAAGCCGAAGATAAAGCTTCGAGGCCACGACGTGGAAGAGTTTGTCGGTGTGGTCCGCCGCTACGGCGCTACGCCTGACGTTCAAGCTCTGGTGGATGCTGCAAACAACCCTGCCGAGGTGGGGAAACTGAACATAGCGAGGGCCTGCGGAACCTGTCTCCTCAAGTCGGCCTGACACTTGACCAGACTTTGACGGAATAAACCCATATGGCAGCCCTGAAAGATGAGGTAAAGCGCTTCATTGTGCAGTCCCTTGCCTGTTTCGATACGCCAAGCCAAGTGGCGCAAGCAGTCAAGGACACCTTCGGCCTCGAGGTAAGCCGCCAGCAATGCGAGTTCTACGACCCCACGAAATACGCAGGGCGAGACCTAAGCCTGAAGTGGCGAACGGTGTTTGAGGACACTCGCAAGCGCTTCCGGGAAGAGACAGCAGAGATCCCCATCGCCAACCGAGCGTTTCGCCTCCGCGCCTTGAACCGCTTCGTAGAAAAGGCCGAGAGCATGAAGAACATCAGCCTCGCGATGCAGATCCTGGAGCAGGCGGCGAAAGAGACGGGCGATATGTACGTCAACCGCTCGCGTAAGGAGGAGCCGGACGACGAGCCGGCGGTTCCCACTCGTATCCAGGTGGACGTAGTGGATGCGAGGAAGCCGAATGCCGAGCCTTAACGTTCCCCAGGCTCAGTTCCTCACGTTGCCCCACAAGTTTCGCGCTTTCGTTGCTGGGTTTGGCTCTGGCAAGACCTGGGTGGGTTGCTCTGCACTGAGTAAGCACTTCATGGAATGGCCGAGCGTAAACGCTGGCTACTTCGCACCGACGTATCCCCAGATCCGAGACATCTTCTATCCGACCATGGATGAGGTGGCCTATGACTGGGGACTGAAGACCAAGATCAACCAGGCGAACCATGAGGTTCACATCTACAGTGGTCGGCAGTACCGGGGAACGGTGATTTGCCGGTCGATGGAGAAGCCTCAAACCATCGTCGGCTTCAAGATCGGCCATGCGCTAGTAGATGAGCTGGATGTGCTGTCGTCCGTTAAGGCGCAGCAGGCTTGGCGAAAGATCATCGCGCGGATGCGGTATAGCGTTCCTGGGTTGAAGAACGGGGTAGACGTCACCACGACGCCCGAGGGCTTCAAATTCGTCTATCAGCAGTTCGTGAAGCAGCTACGCGAGAAACCAGCGCTGAACGGCATGTACGGTCTGGTCCAGGCGAGCACATTCGACAACGAGCTGAACCTGCCAGACGACTACATCCCGTCGCTGATGGAGTCGTATCCCGAGCAACTGATCAGGGCCTATCTGAACGGCCAGTTCGTGAACCTGACATCCGGATCGGTGTATCACGCCTACGACCGCAAGCTGAACCAGTGCTTCGACACCGTGCAGCCTGGAGAGCCTCTGTTCATCGGTATGGACTTCAACGTCGGCAAGATGGCGGCGATTACCCACGTCAAGCGCGACCAGGGCCTGCCCAGAGCAGTCGATGAGCTGATAGATGGCTACGACACGCCGGACATGATCCGCCGCATCAAGGAGCGGTACTGGGAGCACAACGGTAACGACTTCAGGAAGACCTGCGAGATTCGAATCTACCCGGACGCCTCCGGAGATTCTCGCAAGTCGGTCAATGCCAGCATGACGGATATTGCCATGCTCAAGCAGGCAGGCTTCACGGTCATTGCTCCCGCGGCTAACCCACCAGTGAAAGACCGGATCAACGCCATGAACGCCATGTTCTGCAACGCCCAAGGCGAGCGGAGGTACTTGGTTAATCCGTTCAAATGCCCGACCTATGCCGACGGTCTGGAGCAACAGGTTTGGGCAGCCAATGGTGAGCCTGACAAAACACAAGGAAACGACCACGCCAACGACGGCGGCGGTTACTTCATTCACCGCGAATACCCGATCGTTAAACCGGTCACTTCAATGAAAATGGGATACGCCCGATGAGTAACGACGTCTCCTTCAAACGTGCGGATTATCTGGAGGCGTTGGACCGCTGGGCGACCGTACGCGACGTCTGTGCCGGCCAGCACCGAGTAGTGGATCGCTTGCCGTATATCAACGCTCACGACAAGTCGCCGGAGAACGTGGACCGAAACAAGGCTTATCGCGAGAGAGCCGTGTTCAAGAACGCGACCGGGCACACGCGCAACGGGCTACTCGGTTTGGCGTTCCACAAAGACCCGACACTGACCGTTGCGCAGAAGCTTGAGTACCTTCAGGACAATGCCAACGGCTCCGGCGTCAGCATCTATCAGCACTCCCAAGGCACGCTAGAAAAGGTGCTTGAGGCTGGCCGGCATGGTCTGTACGTCGATTACCACCCCGATGATGGCATCGGCGGTCGGGCGGTCATTCTCTCGTACTGCGCCGAGGACATCATCAACTGGCGTACCGGGATGGTGAACGGTCGCAGTGTGCTCACCTTGGTTGTGCTGCGGGAGTGGCCCGAAATCGAAGATGGTTTCGGCTTCAAGGTAATCGAGCAATATCGAGAGCTGGCCCTTGAGGGGGACGGTTTCGTCTGTCGTGTATGGCGAAGATCCGGGCCAAAGGGCGGCGGGCCGCTGGCTGTGATTGAGGAGTTCAAGCCTGCGGGCGGTAACGGACGCCTGAAGGAAATCCCATTCACCTTTGTCGGTGCGCAGAACAACGACCCGAGCATTGATGAGTCGCCCCTGTACGACATCGCCATGATCAACCTTGGCCACTATCGGAACAGCGCTGACTACGAAGACAGCGTCTTCTGGTGTGGACAAGCTCAGCCCTGGATTTCCGGCCTGGATGAGCAGTGGCGCGATTGGATGGAGACGAGCGGCGTCTATGTCGGTTCCCGCGCTCCGATGATGTTGCCAGTTGGTGGAGCATTCGGCTATGCGCAGCCACAGCCGAATACGCTGGTGAAAGAGGCGATGGCCGACAAGAACCAAATGATGATCGAGCTCGGTGCTCGCATGGTTGTGGCGTCGCTCACAGCCAAAACAGCGACTGAATCCCGGGGCGACCAGTCTGCATCGACGTCGGTCCTAGCCGGTTGCGTGGCAAACGTCAGCGAAGCCTATACCCAGGCGATTATGTGGTGTTGCCAGTACATGGGGGTAAGTGATGCGAAGGTCAGCTATCAGATCAATCAAGAGTTCGTCGAGCTGACGGCTGATCCTCAGATGATCACCGCGC
Organism: Pseudomonas sp. HB05; assembly: GCF_016756915.1. Taxonomy (NCBI): domain Bacteria; kingdom Pseudomonadati; phylum Pseudomonadota; class Gammaproteobacteria; order Pseudomonadales; family Pseudomonadaceae; genus Pseudomonas; species Pseudomonas sp. HB05. Next base: position 42,336 of record NZ_JAESPG010000023.1, on the reverse strand, counting down.
TGGTTGGGCTATGGCAGAACGGCGGCTTCGCCAAATCCGACCTACGAGCCTATCTCCGCAAATTGGGCCTTATCGCACCAGAGCGCACCGATCAGCAGATTGACGGGGAGCTGCTGGAGCAGGCCGATGGCCTTGGCCTGGATGACGAGGAACAAATAAATGGCGGCAAACCAAGCGATCCTTGATGCCACGGTTCGGCACGCTGTCTTTCTCGAAAAGCTCAAGGCCGGAGAAGTCGGCAAATTCGCTCCGTTCCTCAAGGAGATCGACCGATCGATCCGCGACCGACTCACGCGTAGCGACCTCTCCGAATACAACGTCAGGCGTCTGGAGGCGCTGCTCAAGGAGGTCGATAGCCTGTTGCTGGGCATATTCGATCGCTTCAGCAATCAGCTGAATCTCGACTTGGTGGATATCGCCAATTACGAAAGCGAGTTCGAGGTGACAAGCCTCGCCAGATCCGCGCCGGTCGGCGTGGCCTTGGACGTTGTTACCCCGACAGCAGCTGCGATCCGTACAGCGGTGCTGACAAACCCTCTCAGCGTGCGCGGCACGGGTGGCGGAAAGCTGTTGAAATCCTTCATCAAGGGTTGGGCTGCGGCTGAGCGAGAGCGCGTCACTGGCGCGATACGCCAGGGCTTCTTCGAAGGGCTTACGAACTTCCAGATCATCCGCAACATTCGCGGTACCAAGGCGACGGACTACAAAGACGGCATTCTCGCAATCACCAATCGAAACGCGAGCACAGTGGTGCGCACAGCGATCCAGCACGTCTCGTCGCAGGCGCGCATGGAGGTGGCACGGGCCAATACGGACGTCGTGACGGAAGTCGAAATGGTTGCCACGCTGGACAGCAAGACAAGTCAGCAATGCCGATCCATGGATAAGCGGCGTTTCCCGGTCGATTCTGGGCCGCGTCCGCCGTTCCACCCGAACTGCCGAACCACCTTCATTCTACTGACCAAGCTCAGTGAAACCTTCGGTAAGGGCGCTACACGGGCCGCTGTGGGTGCGGACGGAGCAAGGCAGGTCAGTGCAAGCCTCGACTATTACCATTGGCTCCAGCAGCAGCCTGCTTCGTTTCAGGACGTGGCGTTAGGTCCGGCGCGAGGCAAGCTCTTTCGTGAGGGCGGTCTGACCATCAAGCGCTTTGCGGAGTTGCAGCTAGATCGCAACTTCGCGCCTATGACCCTGGCGCGCATGAAGGAGTTGGAGCCGTTAGCATTCGAGCTGGCGGGAATCTGATATAGGATTGTGGTTCATATCAAGGAGCCACTATGGATCAGGTCATTCAGCAGAAAATTGAAGAGGCTTTGAAAGGGCTTTTTACCGCGGTTTCAATGCTGCGGGACGCATATCCAGGCAAGCCTTTCACGCCTGATGGCCGACTTGTTGGCGATATCGGAGAAGTCATCGCCAGCCTGGCTTATAACCTCACGCTGAATGAGAAGCTGACCAAGCACCATGACGCTGTCACGCCTGATGGGCGGAATGTGCAAATCAAAACCACGTTCGGAACCAGTCTTACTTTTCCAGTCCATCATGTGCCCGACTATTACCTCGGTATTCGCATGAATCGTGATGGTACGTTCGAGGAGATTTACAACGGGCCGGGACATCTCATTCAGGTGCAGCTTTCAGGGCGAAAGGTCACGAAGACTGGGCTACATGGCGGATTGATGGCGATGCTAAAGCGGATCAATCAGTTAGTACCTGACGAAGAGCGAATACCTAAGCGCTAACTCCAAAACAAGCCCGGCCATGTGCCGGGTTTTTTATGCCTGTAAAGCAGGCAGCACGAACCCAAGGGGGCCTAAACGTGGCAGAAGAAAACGAAATCGACCTGGAAAATCCGGCAATCAAGGCCGCCATCGCGACTGCCGTGGAGGCCTCTGTGACCGGGTTGAAAACCAAGAACACCGAGTTACTGGGCAAGCTGAAGGAAACCACCACAAAACTCAGCCAGTTCGAAACTCAGTTCGAAGGTCTGGACATCAACGCGGTGAAGGGGCTGTTGACCAAAGCCGGCGAGGATGAAGAAACGAAACTCCTCACCGAGGGCAAGATTGACGAAGTCTTCTCCAGGCGCACCGAGCGCTTGCGTGGCGACTTCGAAAAGCAACTCAAGGCGGAAAAGGAACGTGCTGACAAAGCCGAATCCTTCGCGAGCAAGTTCCGGGACAAGGTCCTGGGCGACTCCATCCGTTCTGCGGCCATCAAGGCTGGAGCGCTTCCTGAGGCAGCGGAGGATCTGATTCTGCGCGCCAAAGGGCAGTTCACGCTCAATGAAGAGGGCGAAGCAGTTGCGATCGATAAGGACGGCCAGGCCATCCTTGGCAAAGACGGCAAGACCCCTCTGACGCCGCTCGAATGGGCGGAATCCTTGCGCGAAAGCGCACCTCATCTGTGGCCTAGGGCTTCAGGAACCAATGCCCCGGGCGGGGGTAGCGGTAATGCCGCGCTGAAACGCTCCGAAATGACGCCTTCGGCCAAGCGTGAATTCATCACGAAGCACGGCCAGGACGCCTACCTGAAATTGCCCAAATAATGGAGTAACCCATGGCGACTACCGTCAACACGGACATGATCGTTTACAACGATCTTGCCCAGACCGCCTACCTGGAGCGTATCCAGGATGTGATCGATGTGTTCAACGCTTCCTCCAACGGCGCTCTGGTGCTGGATAACGAGCTGATCGAAGGTGACTTGCGCAAGCGTGCTTTCTACAAGCTCGGCGGCTCCATCGCACACCGTGACGTCAATTCGACCGCAACGGTGGCCGGCCAGAAGATCGGCTCTGGTGAGATGGTCGGCGTCAAGGTGCCGTTCAAGTACGGTCCTTACGAAACCACTGAAGAGGCGTTTAAGCGGCGAGCTCGTTCCCCTGAGGAGTTCTCCGAGCTGGTGGGGATTGACTACGCCGATGCGGTTCTCGAAGGATACATCCAGTACGCGATGGCAGCCCTGAAGGCCGCTATCGGTGCAAATCCGAACATGGTTGCCACTGCCAGCTTCGCCACTGACGGCAAGAAGGCGCTGACCAAGGGCATGCGCAAGTTTGGCGACCGCTTCGGTCGTATTGCGTTGTGGACCATGGACTCGGCGACCTACTTCGACATGGTCGATCAGGCCATTACCGAAAAGGTCTACGAAGAGGCGGGTGTGGTCATCTACGGCGGCCAACCTGGAACCATGGGCAAGCCCGTTCTGGTCTCGGACACGATCCCAGCGGAAACCATCTTCGGCCTGCAAGCCGGCGCGATCAAAATCACCGAGTCTCAAGCTCCGGGCTTCCGTTCGTACCCGATCAACACCCAGGAAAACTTGGCGATGGGCTTCCGCGCCGAAGGGACGTTCAACTTGGACCTTCTGGGTTACAGCTGGAATGACTCTACCGGTGGTGTGAACCCTAACCTGGCTGCTATCGGAACCGGCGCTAACTGGGCCAAGTACGCCACCAGCGACAAGGTTACTGCCGGCGTCTTGATCGACCTGTCCGCGCCTTAAAGGCGTTCACCTTTAGCCAGCGGCCTGTAACGGGCCGCTTTTGGAGAGCGACATGGAACTTACTTATTCGGCGCAAACCAGGGACTTCGATCCGGACAAGCGTTATCGCAACCCCGTTTATTTCGAGAAGCCGGAGTCGGGCGTAACGAAGGTCACAGTGATCGGCGATTGGCCGGTCGTCGTCGATGCCTACAGGACCGCCAAGGTTCAATTGGATGTTGTCGAAGCCGGTGGCGCAGTGGAAACAGATCCGGCCAAAATGGGAGTGGCGGATCTGAGGAATTGGCTCACTGCCCAGGGCATTGAGTTCGATCCGAAGGCGCCGAAGGCTGAAATCGTAAAACTCATTCCTGCGAGCTGATTCCATGACACTCATCATCGAGGACGGCACTGGTAAGCCTGATGCCGAAAGCTATTCGAGCGCTGAGGATTTAGTCCGTTACGCCGCGAAATTCGGCGTCGCCATCCCTGCGGATACCCCCGCGCAAGAAGCACTGCTTCGCCGGGCCGCCTTGGCGATGAATGGCATGGCCTGGAAAGGGCAGAAGATGTCTAGCGATCAGGCCCTGGCGTGGCCGCGCCGGGGTATTCAACTGGATTGTGAGATCAAGCCGAACGACTACCTTCCGGCGCGCATTCCTTATGGCCAAATGGCTCTCGCAGCGGAGATTCATCGCGACGACATCGATCCTATCGAGACGCGCAAGGGCGCGGTTATTCGGGAGCGGGTCGAAGGCGCCGTCGAGACTGAGTACGCGACGATTTCCAATACCAGCGGCAGGCTGCTTCCGGCTGCTCCGGATAGGCCAAGCCGCACGCAATTTGCGGACTACCTTCTTAAACGTGGGTTGTTCGCCGTAAGGGCTTAGCCGATGAGCGAGTTTTACGACCGGATGGCAGCAACGGCCTTACGGCTGATCAAACAGTACGGCCAAGCAGTTACGCTGCGCGATGTTCAGCCTGGCGAATACGATCCTGACAATCCGGAAGGCGCGGAGGTCATCCTCCAGCAAATAGCCCAAGGCATCCTGCTCGATTTCACCGGCTTCGAGTTTCAAGCCGACACCCTGATAGTGCGTGGCGACAAGAAGCTGAAGATTGCGGCGGTGGGCTTGGATTGGAAGCCGAAGCCAATGATCACAGCCGAGATCCAGGGGAATACCTCGACGGTGATCAACGTTAAGGAGGTCAACCCAGCCGGCACTCCGCTGATATACGAATTGCAGGTCCGTTCATGAACACTTACGCAGGCCGGCAAGGCAGCTTTTCGCTCCAACTGGCCGAGTTTGCCAAACAGGCACAAGAGGCGGTGGACGCTAGCCTTCGCGAGATCATCATTGAAATCGGTAACTCGCTGATTCGAATGTCTCCGGTAGATACCGGGCGATTCCGTGGCAATTGGCAGATGTCCATCGATGCGCCGCCGGAAGGGACGCTAGGAGCGCTTGATCCGACCGGTGCGACAGCCACGGCACGCATCGCAGAAGGGTCAATTTTCTTCCGGGCAGGAACGACGGCATTCATCGTGAATAATTTGCCTTATGCGATACCGCTAGAGTACGGCCATTCCGACCAAGCTCCGGGGGGAATGGTGCGAATCACTCAAGCGCGTTTCCAGCAAATTGTCCTGGAGGCCATCAGGAACCATAAAGTATGAGCCACAACATCATCGCTGCAGCGTTAGAGTCGCGCCTGCTTGCCTGGGCCAAGGCTAGAGCCAAGCCAATGAAGGTCGTGGTGGAGAACGAGGCATATACGCCAGGCGCCGCCGAGACGTATCTCCGAGCCTTCACGCTGCCGTCAGTCACGGCCAGCAACACGCTAAGCGGCGATCACCGCCTCTATACCGGCGTGTTTCATGTGAATATCGTGACGCCGTCCGGGAAGTACCGGACCGAGGCAAGCAGCATCGTGGATGAGTTGGCGGCTTTGTTCCCCTTGAATCTGCGAGTTGCTCGCGCCGGATTAGTCGTGTCAGTGATGACGCCGGTTGCGCCCGGCCCAGGAATTCCAGACGGCAACAGTTTCACGGTATCTGCTTCGTTCCAATATCGGTCCGACACCAACTGAGCGACGTCGCGCTAGAATCATCTCTGAATAGACGTAATCGGGACTCCTCCATGGATGATGCAACGAAGGCGCGCCTACAGTGGCTGGATGAGTCAGCCGACGATCATGGTTGGAACAACCGTGAGGAGATCAACGCTAGCGAAAAATGCATTTGCAGCGCCTGCGGCCAATGGTCGAAACCGGACCAAATCACGAAGTGGCACAACGAGAAACACGCCTGTTGTCCTCATTGTGGGTTGACCGGTGTTGTCGTTGGCTCCGCATCAGGACTGCCCCTTGAGGAATACGAGAGCTGTCGAATTCCTGAGTAGCAGTCCATCCAAAATTCGCCCGTTGGGCAAACCCTGAACCCGCCATTGAGCGGGTTTTGTCATTTCTAAATAGAGGGAAATACATGAGCGCCATTCTCCCCAACGGCTCCATCCTTGAAATTGCTGCCACATTCAGCCCACCGACTCCAGTGACTGCCATCAGTAACGCTAACCCTGCGGTGGCAAATGCCGCTGCGCACGGCTTGTCGAATGGCGACATTCTGGTGGTTACTTCGGGTTGGACTCGCCTGAATGACAAGGTTGTTCGTGTCGCCGGTTCTGATGCCGGCTCGTTCGAACTGGAAGGCATCAACACCACCAACACCACGGTCTATACCGCTGGAGCGGGGGCAGGGGCTGTCCGTGCTGCGAGTGGTTGGGCGCAAATCAGCCAAGTCACCGACAGCAACAGCTCTGGCGGTGAACAGCAGTTCACCACCTTCGGCTTCCTTGAAGAGTCGGACGACCGCCAACTGCCGACAACGAAGTCTCCGATCAGCATGGCTATCACCGTTGCTGATGACCCATCGCTTCCTTACGTTGCGGTTTGTGAGGCGGCTGATGAAGATCGCGAGCCTCGCGTTGTGCGGCTGACTTTGCCCAATGGCTCCGTCATCTACTACCACGCATACGTGTCGATCACGTCTACTCCGACGTTGTCCCGGAACAGCATCATGACCCGGACTGTCACGCTGTCTCTGGCCGCTCGCCCAACCCGATACGCTGCGGGGGTGTAAGTCATGGCAAAGATCAAGATTGCTCAAAACCCGACCTTCAAAACGAAGGTCGCCATCCCGCGCGTGGGCGCTGATCCGGTCAGCGTTGAGTTCGAATTTAAGTATCTGGATCGCCTGGCCCTGGCTGCTCACTTCGACAAGTGGAACGCCGTCCGTGAGGATCATGCGAAGAAAGTCCAGGAGGACGGTCTCTCTTGGCATGAGGCCACGGTGGCAGAAATAGACATCCAGGTCGGCCAGCTCAAGGACATCATTGCCAATTGGGCCTTTGACGAGAAGCTGTCGGATGAGTCGCTGACAGCGCTTGTCACCACCTGCGTTGGCGCGCCGCAGGCGGTGCTTTCTGCCTACCAAAACGCCTATCAGTCGGCCCGCCTGGGAAACTGACCGGCGCCGCTCGCGTCATGTACGAACCAGGACCATCCGAGGCAGCCCTGGCAGCCTTCGGCATGACGTTAGACGACATTCCCGAGACTGAATACGAGGTCTGGCCGGACAACTGGCGAGCTTTCCTGTTGTTTGAGGCAATGTCAACTCAGTGGCGAACGGGAATGGGCGGAGCCTCTGGCTTGGACTACAGCGCACTCCCGCCAGTGGCAAGCATGCTGGGCATAACGCGGCGCGAATTATCAGAAGCCTTCCACGACATCCGTGTCATGGAAGCAGAAGCCATGCTCGTGATGAGCGAATCGAAATAACGGAGCCTGAATGACTTCTATTGCTGAACTCGGCATCAAGGTTGATTCGACTGATGCTGCGCAAGCGAGCTCCGATCTCGATAAGCTCACCGCTGCGGGTGCCCGCGCAGAAAAAGCCGCTGAGGGTGTTGCCAAGGGCGCGGACAAGGCATCGGAATCGATCAAGAAGCAGAAGGATGAGCTGAGCGAGCTCCTCGGCGAGATTGATCCGACGGTGAAGGCCCTAGGGCGGCTCGACGAGCTTGAAAGCAGGCTAGCGAAGCAGAAGAAGCTCGGCGCGCTCGATGCAGCTACCTTTAGCGAGTATCAGGCCAAAATTGAGCAGTCTCGGGCGAGCCTCGGGGGCTTCGACGACTCGCTGACTCGCACCGGTAACACGGCTAAGCAGACGGCTGCTGCGTTGCGTGGAGTCCCTGCTCAATTCACTGACATCGTCGTGTCGCTCCAGGGCGGTCAGTCTCCGATGACTGTTCTGCTCCAGCAAGGCGGCCAACTCAAGGATATGTTCGGCGGCATTGGTCCTGCCGCGCGAGCCCTAGGCGGATACATCCTTGGCCTTGTTAATCCCTTCACGGTTGCCGCTGCGGCTATTGCTACCCTCGGATATGCCTTCGTTTCAGGCAGTGAAGAGGCGGTCGAGTTTCAGAAATCGATCATCCTTACCGGAAACGCTGCGGGCACTTCGGCTGACGCTCTGTCCAACATGGCGCAACAGGTGGCCGCAACCGTCGGCACAACTGGCGCAGCGTCGGAGGTACTGGCAAAGCTTGCTAGCAGCGGCAAGATTGCGAGCAGCAGTTTTGAAGGGGTTGCGACCGCGGCGCTGGAGATGGAAAAGGCCACTGGCCGGGCGGTGGAGGAAACGATCGCCGAGTTCGTGAAGATCGGAAAAGACCCAGTCGCAGCCGCGAAAGAGCTCAACGATCAATACAACTTCCTGACGGCAACGACGTATGCGCAAATCGTCGCGCTGAAAGAGCAGGGCGACACCATCGGCGCGGCCAAACTTCTGACCGACACCTATGTCGATACCATCAAGAATCGCAGCAGTGAGGTCACGGAAAATCTCTCAATCTGGGAGCGTGGGTGGAAAAGCCTAAAGGGAGAAATCTCGGCCACGGCTGATGCCATAAAAAACATCGGGCGTGATCAGACCCTGGCTAGCCAGATCACCGAGGCGCAGCAACGTGTGGCGGCGGCCCAGAGTGCCCTAAATGGCATGCCCGACGACACCGATGCCCAGGCCAAGCTGACCAATTCAAAGCTGGAACTGGAATTTCTCATTCAGCAGAAGAACACCCAGGACGCCATCGCCAAAGCTCAGGGGTTGAGCGCACAGAGACAGCGTGAAGGCATCGACGCGAGAATCCGCGTGAAGGCCATCAGCGACTCCAGCCTTTCCAGCGAGGAGAAGCGCAACGACCTTATCAAGGAGTACAAGCGGGAGGTCGAGGCGCTGCGCAGGGCAAACCCCGACGATCCGCTGGTTCAGGAAGCTGTCGTCGCGAAGACAATCCAGAACATTCGGGACCGGAACAAAGACCCGAAAACCGCGACGTCGTCCATCAACCTCACCGACTTCAACGACTCGAAAAATCAGCTAACGCTGATCCTCAGCGAATACAAGAGCGCTCAGAGGGAGCTGGAAGCAGCGCAGAAAGCCGGCCTGCTCACACAGGAAGACTATCTCCTCAAACGTAGAGCCCTTATCGGCAATGAGCGGGATGAGGTAACCGCAGCTTACCAGGCGGAGATCGCAGCTCTCGAGGCATCGAAGAGCCAAGCCAGCACCACAGCCGCCCAGCGCATTCAGTTGGACCAAAAAATCGCCGATGCCAAAGCCAGCATGATCAAGGCGGAAAAGGAGGCTGACAGCGAGCTTGAGGTGATCGCAACGAATGAGCAGGGGAGGCTTGCGAAGCAGGCCCAGGCCGTCAAATCCTATACCGACGCGTTGGATCAGCAGAACGCCGCCCTGCGCCGTGCTGGGAGCCGTGCCGCAGACGGAGTCGGGCTTGGCGACCACCAGAATGCGATCAATAGCGAGCTGAACGGCATCGCTGATCGTGCGAATCAGCAACGCTTAGATCTGGCTCGAGATAAGGCCGACCAGGCGCGAAACATGAGCGCTGAGGAATACAGAGCCAAGCTGGACGCGATCAATCGAAGCGAACGGGAGATGAGCGAAACCGTGCTCAGCAACTACGAGCAGTTGTCTGAAGCTCAGGGAAACTGGAGAAACGGCGCAACATCTGCGTTCAGCAACTATCTGGACAGCGCGCGTGATGTGGCTGGGCAAACCAAAAGCCTATTCACCAATGCTTTTAGCTCCATGGAAGATGCTTTGGTCAGCTTCGCCATGACTGGGAAGCTGTCGTTCTCGGATTTCGCAAAATCGGTATTGGCTGACATGGCTCGTATGGCTGCCAGAGCGGCTACGTCCTCTGCGCTCAGTTCGTTGTTTGGCATCGCTGCATCCGCTGTTGGCTCCTATTTCGGCAGCCCTGCTTCTGCCGGCTCGACGCAGGCTGGTTACTCCGGCGATTTGTCGGGCTTCACTCCGGGGAGCATTCAGGCCAAGGGCGGTGCGTGGGCTGGCGGCGTGCAGATGTTTGCCGACGGTGGGGCTTTCACCAATTCGGTAGTCAGCAAGCCGACCGCCTTCGGTATGGCTGGCGGAGAGACCGGAATCATGGGTGAAGCCGGGCCGGAGGCAATCATGCCGCTGACTAGGACAGCAGGTGGCAAGCTCGCCGTGATGGCGGTAGGTCGCGGCCAGAGTTCCAGCACCAACCAAGTGGTAATTCAGCAAAACATCGCCGTGCCGGATGGGCAGGGTGCTGGAGGCGCTGATGAGACCACCAGTCAGGCCGTTGCCCAAGCTTACGCCCGGGCGGCCAAGCAGGGCGCTCAAGAGCAAATTGCTCGGGACTTGAGGCCTGGCGGCCAAATCTGGCAAGCCATCAACAAACGGTAATCCCCGCTTCGACGGGGTTGTGTTTTAGGAACATACAGCATGGAAACTTTCACCTGGGCTCCGGATAAAGAGCCTTCCGGTACGGTGAGTTTTCGCCGCAAGTCAGCAAAATTTGGCGACGGATACGAGCAGGTCGCTGAGGACGGGATGAACAATAAAACCCAGTCTTGGCCGCTGACATTCACTGGACCAAAGTTACGGATCGCTGAGATCAAGGCATTCCTGGATGCGCATAAAGGCGCTACGGCTTTTAGCTGGACGGAGCCTTTCGGGGAGTCATTGCTGGTGCGGTGCAGCGAGTATCAACCTCGGCATGCAGGCGGTGGTGTTTACCGGTTGGCCGCAACTTTTGAACAGGCATTTCACCCATGAGCATTGTCCCGATCAACATCGGTGGAGGCGCTAACGACGGGGCAGGTCAGAGTCTCCGCTCGGGCGGGGAGACCATCAATTCCAATTTTGCAGAACTCGATGTTCGGACAACTGCTGCACAGCTGGCCGCTGATAAAGCGGGTGAGACAGCCTCGCTCGCTGGGGAAGCAGCAACGGACGCCAGAGCCAGAGCTGACGCAGCCCAGGCGAAGGCTGACGCAGTCGCTGCCGAAAAGGGACAACCCAATGGGATTGCCACTTTGGATGACAGCGGCACCGTCCCTGCCAGTCAGTTGCCCAGTTACGTCGATGATGTACTGGAGTTCGAAAGCGAGTCCGCTTTTCCAGCTACAGGCGAAACAGGGAAAATCTATGTCGCCGCTTACTCCAATGATCAGTACCGCTGGAGCGGCACCCAATACATTCTCCTCTCCGCATCGCCCGGCTCGACTGATGCCGTCCCGGAGGGTAGCGTCAATAAATATTGGACCAATGCCAGAACCGTTGCGAGCGTGCTCACCGGACTCCTCACGACAAACCCGGCTGTGGTGGCTGCAACAGACACTATCCTTGCCGCCATAGGAAAGCTGCAACGGCAAATCAGCGATGCAGTAGCCTCGCTCGGGAATAAGGCCGCGAAAGGGGCCAATAGCGATATCACCTCGTTATCAGGACTTACCACGGCGCTCTCGATTGCCCAGGGCGGTACAGGGGCGACTACGCTCGCAGCCGCTCAAGCTGCACTTGGGATCAACTCAGCGATCAACCTTCCTACCGGGACGAACCTCAACAATATTCAGGCCACAGGCTTCTACATGCAGCAGGCGAACGCTAACGCGACGTTGGCCCTGAATTACCCTGTCGCAGCCGCAGGATCACTTATCAGCGTGCAGCTCGGGAGCAGCATCACCACTCAGACGTACACCGTGTACAACACTGGTGAGCAATACGTGCGATCCAGGTACGTAGCTGCCTGGAGCGATTGGAGATTGACCATCACTGACGCAACTGTGGGATTTGCCTATGCCTACCCGAACGGCGGAACGGAAGCAGCTCCCGCAACGGTGACAATCAACAGCCGTTACACGGTAGCCAACCCGTTCCCTGGGCATGAAGTTATCGTACAGGCGGAGATCCTGATAGGAGGCAAGTGGGGCGATGCTGGTTGGTTCTACAGCTCTGGCGGCTACGGCACCAAGGGCTCCCAACTGGACTTGAACACCTTGGTCGTTCAGACGGGGGCTACCCGGGTGAGCTACACATCCAACGCCAGTGGCGATCCCTTTGGACAGACAGCCACAGGTCTGACTTCCGCTACTTGTCGCTTAAAAGTCTGGAGAGTCCATGCATGACCTTGTGCGTTTACGCTGAGATTGGCAGCAATTTTCAACAGGTGGGTGGGGACTGCCCTAATGGTTGGATTCAAATGAATGGTCAGCGTCCCGATGACGAGAACACCCTGCTTTACACCGCATCGGAGAAAGGCGAGTGGGTTATCTCCGATAGGACGCTGCTAGAGATCCGGATGAAAAGGGAAGCGGATTGGGCATCCTCCGAGATGGTCGTCGTGGCCGAACAGCTCGTGATGCTTGAAGACTCTGACCCTGCCGCCTTGCCGGGGACAGATCGGCAATGGCGGGATTATCGAATCGCGCTCAGAGCCTGGAAGGAAGGGCACCCTGACTTCCCAGACGAAGCAAAGCGCCCAAAACGGCCCATCTGATCTCCACTCGCCTGATTTGAATTTTTCCTGAGGACACTCTATGCCGATTACGGCTGATATCCAGACGCTGGAGCCTGGCGCTTGGGTGGAGCTTTTTGAGCTCGATGCAACGATGCTGGGCGCCGAGCTTTACCGCTTCCATGGCTACCCACAGCAGTCCTCGATATTTTGGCAGGGCAAAGAGTATTCGCCTTGGCCGATCAAAGCTGAAGGCTTCGAGATGACGGGGCAGGGGACGCAACCGACGCCGACTCTTTCCGTGGGCAACGTTGGCGGCTTTATCACAGCGTTGGTTTTGTATTTCGAAGATCTCGTCGGCGCGAAACTGATTCGCCATCGAACCTTGGGCAAGTATCTCGATGGGCAGCCCGAAGCGGACCCAGAGGAAGAACTGCCACCAGATATTTGGTATGTCGAGCGCAAGGCTGCCGAGGACAACGAAGTCGTCCAGTTCGAACTGGCGACGGCCTTGGATTTCGCTGGAGTTCAACTGCCTCGGCGACAGATCGTAGCCAATGTGTGCTGGTGGCTTTCCTGTGGCGGGTACCGAGGTCCATATTGCGGCTATAACGGGCCACCTGTCGCGGACGAGAACGATGTCATCGTCACTGACGCCGCCAAGGATAAGTGCGGCGGTCGCCTGACTAGCTGCAAGCTACGTTTCGGCGAAAATAACCCCCTCCCATATGGCTCATTCCCCGCTGCGGGGTTGCTCCGGACATGATTTATGAACAAAGCAAACAGAGCGGCGATCGAGGCACACGCCATCGACGAGTATCCGCGCGAGGCGTGTGGGCTGTTGGTGAGGGTAAGTCGTAAAGAGATCTACATTCCATGCCGCAACATCGCCTCGACGCCGAACGAGCATTTCCGCTTGGCGCCCGAGGATTACGCAGCCGCTGAGGACAGGGGAGAAATTCTCGCCGTTGTACACAGCCACCCCGATTACCCGGCCACCCCGAGTGAGGCTGATCGCGTGTCTTGCGAGGCGTCGGGCTTGCTCTGGCACATTCTCGAAGTGCGAAAAGACGATGACGATGTAGTGCGAGCTGGGAATTTGGTGAGCTTCGCGCCGGTTGGGTATCAGGCACCTCTGATTGGCCGCAAGTTTGTGCACGGTGTGCATGATTGTCTCAGCATCATCCTGGATTTTTACCGTCGGGAGATGGGTATCGATCTTGGCAGCTATGAGCGGGAAGACGGTTGGTGGGATAAGGGAGGTAATCTCTATCTCGAAAATTTGCCCGCGGCTGGCTTCGAAAAAGTACCCGCACCACAGCATGGCGACATCGTGCTGATGCAGATCCGTTCACCGGTGCCGAACCATGCGGGGATATACCTGGCCGACGGTGTACTGAGGAGTGAGCCAGAGCACTACCCGGCGCCCGGATCGATTCTTCATCACCTCTACAACCGCGACAGCAAGCGGGATGTGTACGGCGGGTACTGGTCTGAAGTGACGGTGAGCTATTGGCGGTACCAGCGCGCGTATGCAGTTGAATGAAGCGCACCAGAGTGCACAGTTATGCGCTGTTATCGAGTCGTGATGAGGCCTTGCTGAACCCGTACTGAGGACGAATCGATGCTATGGTTGATCCATTAATGACGAGGATTAACTATGCGGACATTGATTGGGGCACTCTTACTAGCATCCTTGATTACACTGTCTGGCTGCGCAGGGACCGACTTCTCCTATGATGAGGCGCGAAAGGTGCAGGTCGGTATGACGGAAGAGCAGGTTGTACAACTGATGGGCCCGCCGTATTCAGTTGTGTCTCGTGCCGATGGTCAAATGTGGGTATGGAGTCACGCTAACGGTGTGACCGGTGCGAGTCGAGTGATCTCCTTCAAAATTAAAGATGGAAAAGTCGTAGAGGTACCCCCGATTCCTGCGAGCTTCAAATAATGCAAATGCGTTGCAGCTGAATGACGTTCCACTGGGCTTTTCTTTTAGGCTGCTCCCGGTATCTTTGGCAATTTTCCAGAGGAAAACTATGAGATTAGTTATCGGCGCGATAGTCGTTGCTGTATTGGCGGGGTGCTCGACCTCCCCGGTGACGGAGCAAACAGCGAAGTCCATACCCGCTGACCGCGTCTACCAGCCAGCAATGGTGGCTGCGGGCGATGCCGAATCCCAAGCGAGCGCCACAGTTACGTTCCTTCGCGATTCTGGATATTTCGGGGCCGGTTGCAGTCACGATATGTTCGTCAATAACGTCAAGGTTTTCGCGATACGCCAAGGGGAATTTATTCGCCTTGCACTGCCAGCCGGAGCATATTTCTTCCGTTTAGAAACTGGCGGGGGATTATGCCCAAATATCGCGACCTCTCAGAACTCGGACCTCAAGCCCGGCGCTAGTGAGTCCTATAGGATCTTGTTGCCGTCCGACGGAAGCTTGAGACTTACAAGAATCAAATAAAGCCAAACAAACGAAGCCGCCTCCGGGCGGCTTTTTTGCGTCTGGAGAATTGTGTTGATCACCTACACCCAGGAAAAAATGCAGGTCGTCCTGCTATCTGGATCGCTTGCCCGCCTGTTCGGACGCAAGCATCGGATTGCCACTTGCGGCGGGTTTAGAGACATCATTGGCTACTTCAAATCTCAGTTTCCCGGATTCGAAAAACACATGATGGAAAGCTCAGGGAAGGGAGTCCGATACGCCGTCTTCAATGGTAAGGAAAATATCGGTGAGGAAGATCTGAAGAAGCCAACTGGCCGCGAGGTCGTTCGCATAGTGCCGGTGCTTACCGGATCAAAGCGTGCCGGGGCCCTACAAACCATAATCGGTGCCGTACTTATCGTGGTTGGTCTCGTCTACAGCCCGCTTCTGCCGGTCGGCATTGCGATGGTTGCTGGTGGGGTGATGCAAATGCTCAGTCCTCAGGCAAAAGGCCTGGGCACCCAAGACAGCCCAAACAACCGACCCAGTTACAGCTTCAACGGCCCGGTGAACACCAGTGTCCAGGGCAACCCTGTGCCGTTGCTTTATGGCCGCATGATCGTCGGCAGCGCCGTGATCAGCGCCGGTATTTATTCCGAAGACCAGATGTAACCGAAGCATCCATCACGAGGCCCGCCATTGAGCGGGCTTTTTTTCGCCCAAAGGAAAGTCATGACCCAGCTAGCCATAGCCGGACGCAAGGGTGGTGAGTCGAAGCCGCGTCCTTCCGTTGAGGCTCCGGACAACCTGCAAAGCACCGCTTTCGCGCGAATTCTCGACCTGGTGAGTGAAGGTGAGATTCGAGGCCTGGCGAACGGCATGCAGTCCATTTTTCTAGATGAGACACCGCTGGCAAACCCGGATGGAACGTTGAACTTCAGCGGCGTCAGCCAAGAGGTGCGAACCGGCAGTCAGGATCAACTACACATCTCGGGCTTCCCCGCAGTGGAGAGCGAAATTGCCGTCGGTGTTGAGCTCCGCTCCGACCAGCCTTGGGTGCGTGCGGTAACCAATCTTCAACTCTCGGCAGTCCGGATCAGACTTTCCACTCCACGTCTTGCACGGACAAACACCACAAACGGCGACACCAACGGATACACGGTCCGATACAGGATTGAGCTGTCCACCGACGGCGGACCCTTTGTGTCCGTGCTGGACGCGGCTTTCAGCGGAAAGACATCGACAAAATACGAACGATCACACCGCGTCGATCTTCCTAGCGCGACCAGCGGCTGGACCGTGCGCGTGATCCGTCTGACGGCCAATGCCACCAGCTCCGCGATATCAGACACCACCAACGTTGAGGCAATTACAGAGATCATCGACGCGAAGCTGAGATACCCAGGTTCGGCCATCGTCGGCCTGCAATTCGATGCGTCGCAGTTTCAATCGATTCCGACTCGCTCGTTCGATTTGTATGGCCGCATCATCAAGGTTCCAAGCAATTATGACCCAGAGACGCGCACCTACACGGGAGTCTGGGACGGCACCTTTAAAAGCGCCTGGACAGATAATCCTGCCTGGGTTTTTTACGACTTACTGCTGCATTTCCGCTATGGGCTCGGCCATCTGCTGAACGCGGGGCAGGTGGATAAATGGGAGCTGTATCGGATCGGTCAGTATTGCGATCAGCCAGTCCCCGACGGAAAGGGCGGCACCGAGCCGCGTTTCACCTGCAATCTGTACCTTTCGGTTCGCGCTGATGCGCTGCGCGTGCTCCAGGATCTGGCGACAGCGTTCCGTGGGATGGCGTACTGGGCTGCCGGTTCCGTCATGGCCGTGGCCGATATACCAGAGGATCCTGTTTATACCTACTCGAATGCCAACGTCATCAACGGGAAATTCAACTACACCGGATCTGCCAAGAAGACGCGCTATACCGTTGCCCTGGTGAGCTGGAACGATCCTTCGGATTTTTATCGGCAGAAGGTTGAGTACGTAGACGACCAGCCCGGAATCGCTCGCTACGGCATCCAGCAAACCGAAATCACAGCTACCGGATGCACGTCTCAGGCTCAGGCGCAGCGCGTTGGTAAATGGGCATTGCTTACTAACCGCCTGGAGACGGAGAGCGTCAGCTTTTCCGTTGGCTTGGATGGCACCTTGGCGCGGCCTGGTCAGATCATCCGCATCGCGGATAACGACAGGGCTGGGCGCAGAGTCGGTGGCCGGCTGCGTTCTTCAACGCTCGACACTCTCGTGCTCGACGCGGATGTAACCGCCTTTCCGGGCGACACCATCACCCTGATTATGCCCAACGGTAAGGCTGTCTCTCGAGCCATAAAGTCCGTGGGCTATCCCCTGACTTGGGACAGCTCTCGCATCACGTGGGACAACGGCAACATCACTTTTGATACCACGGGTTTTCCGGCTGAGGTACAACAAGTCGTGCTGTCGGAAAGCCTCGAGGCGTTGCCGCCGCTTCACTCCATGTGGGCAATCGACTCACCTGCCTTGGCGGTGCAACAGTTTCGGGTGATGTCCGTAGCGGAAGATTTTTCGGACACGGAAATCAAGTTCACCATCAATGCTGTACGGCACAACTCCAGCAAATACGGTGCAATCGACAACGGCAGCCGTATCGAGCGTCCGCCAATCAGCGTCGTTCCCCCGAGCGTTCAGAAGCCGCCAACGAATGTGACACTCAGTAACGACCATTTCGTCGATCAGGGTAGCGCAATCAGCGTCATGACAATTACTTGGGATAGGCCAGAAGCGGCAATCGCTTATGAGGTGTATTGGCGCAAGGATGAAGGTGATTGGATCTTTGCAGGCCGTACCGGGACGACATCAATTGACGTCAGCGGGATCTATGCCGGCAGGTACACGGCGAAGGTGCGAGCGATCAACTCGCTCGATATCGGCTCTGTTTTCGCAACCTCTGCGGAGACGGTGCTGAACGGAAAAACTACGCCGCCACCAGAAGTCTCCTCGTTCGTTGCCGAGTCGATCGTATTCGGTATCAAACTGAAGTGGGAGATTCCTCAGGGCGTAAGCACTGCGGATCTGCAACGGACGGAGATCTGGTATAGCGAAACCAACCAGATCGTAGACGCCACCAAATTCGGTGACTACACCTACCCACAGACTGACTTGACCATCATGGGACTCGCTCCCGGAAAAACCTATTTCTTCTGGGCACGCCTGGTTGATCGGATCGGAAATATGGGCGCTTTCTTCGGCCCAGTCTTTGGGCAGTCGTCGGCTGATGCCGGGCCAATCCTGGACTACCTGAACGATAAGATCACGGAAACCCAGCTCAGTAAGCACTTGCTCGAGAAAATCGATTCCGGCGGCGCCCAGATAGAGATCGACGCTCTCCAGAGCGAGCTTGCCGCGATGTACAGCATCAAGACCCAGCTTACTGTTGATGGGAAACCCTACCTTGCCGGGATCGGGGTTGGAGTAGAAAACGACGAAGGAATCATCACCAGCCAAGTCCTCATTGCAGCCAGCCGCTTTGCGATAGTCGATCCCAACGCTTCGGAGGTCTTCTATCCGTTCGTGGTGCAGAACAACACCGCTTACATCAAGGCGGCGTTTATCCAGGACGGATCGATCACCAATGCGAAGATCGGCGACACCATTCAATCAACCAATTATGTACCTGGTGTTTCGGGTTGGAGGCTCAGCAAGACGGGGGGAATTGAGTTCAATGGAGCGGTCTCGGGTGGAGGTAAACTCACTATCAATAACCAAGTTGTTCAGGTCTTCGATCAGGCAGGGCAGCTTCGAGTGCGTCTGGGGATCTGGTGATGCCAGTAGGATTAGAGGTTTACAACGCTGACGGCTCGGTGTCCTTCACAACCGATACGATCACGGGGCGATACCTAGGATCGTTTTTCACCGGAACGGCAAATGGTTCTGTTTTTGTGCCTGGGTTTGCAGGGGGAAGCCCATGGTTTTTCTCTGCAAAAGGGGTAGGTGGAGGTGACACCACGGTAGTTTGCGTGCCGTTCATCACCATTAATGAGACCACCATTTCGTGGAGCTTTTCCGACTTCAGGGGGCAGGGCACCACTGCGAATGCCCCTAGGGTCGGGTGCCAGGTTTTCTATGGAGTTAGGTAGATGCCAATAGGGCTTCAGGTATTCAGGGACACCAACACCCTTCAGATCGATTCAGATGTCCTGACGGTTTCGTTTTTGGGCAAATTCACTATCTCTGGTTGGACCCGTGGCTCGACCATTTATAGGGCTGCTTTAAGCCTGCCCAAGGCAACCAAGTTTGTCCTCTTCGGTGAGACGGCGGCTTCATCGTCCATTGCAGTTAGGAGCGTTGTTCTTACTGCCAGCAGCGCTGATTACGAGTTCTGGTCGAATACAGCCGACAGCGTCGTGTGCTACTGCTTTGGCGATGCTCCTGTTGTCCCGTCGCGTTGTGGGTTGCAGCTTTTTGACTCGGCAGGAAACCTCACCTTCGACTCGAACAACAAAATCCTCAGGATTTCCGCAGTGTATGAAACCAGTTCGGACACGCAGTCGTTCTCACTGCCGGTCGCGATTGGCCGTACCTACGCCTGTGGGATCAGCAACTATGACACGCGATATCGCCAGAATCAGGTAGGACAAAATCTCGCGTTCATGGTGATGATTCGGTCGGTCAGGGTGTCAGGTGGAACTGTCACATCGGGGCTTCTAGCGAATCAAGGGCCGCCGACAACCAGCCCGCCTGCCAATTCACCGATTGGGCCAATGCCCGTGATTATGGTCGCAGACGTTACCGGCTTCTAACTCGTTCATTTCGCTCAACCCAATTCCAAGCCCGCCGAGAGCGGGATTTTTTTTGCCTGGAGAAATGTAAATGACCACAACAGAAAAGGATCGCGACATCCTCGCGCGCACGCTGTGGGCCGAAGCCCGCGGGGAGGGGTTGGCCGGCCAGGTTGCCGTGGGCTGCGTAATCCGCAACCGCGTGAATGATGGCAAGGATCGCTCATGGTGGGGCGAGGGCTATGCCGGGGTTTGCCTGAAACCGTACCAGTTCAGTTGCTGGAACAAGAACGACCCGAACTATCCGTATTTGAGTGGAGCCAAGCCAATCCCGCCGAAGCAGTTCGCCCAGGCACAGCGGGCGGCGGATCTGGTTATCTCCGGGGTCGAGCCTGACATGACGAAAGGTGCGACCCACTACTACGCGAGCACCATGCCGAAGCCACCAACATGGGTACAAGGTGCAACTGAAACCTTCCGCCTGGGGAACCATGTCTTTTTCAAAGGTGTGCCATGAATCCTGCGACATTGAAGTCTCTGGTGGTCGGTGTTGCGGTTGCGCTAATCGTCGCCATCGGCGGGACCTGGAAAGTCCAGGACTGGAGGTATGGCAAGGAGCTGGCTGAGCAAGCCAGTCTCCATCAGGCCGATCTTGATGCCCTCAGTCGCGCGGCTACAGATCAGATGCAAGCAGAGCAGCGGAGGCGCCTGGAGCTCGAGCAACGCATTTCGACCAGCGAACGAACCCATTACAAGGAACTGAGCGATGCACAAGCAAATCAGGCTCGCCTACGTGATCGTCTTGCCACTTCTGATGTACGGCTGTCAGTCCTCCTCCAGAATTCAGCCGATGGCGGCCCAGTGCTTGCCGATACCGGTGCCGTCGGCGTGGTTCATGGAGGAGCAAGAGCCCAACTTGACCCAGCGCATGCTCAGCGAGTTATCGCCATCACCGACGACGGTGATCGAGCCGTAATTAAATTACGCGCTTGCCAAGCGTATGTGCGGGAGCTGATGCCCAGACATCAATGAATCCGCCCATCCTCAGCATGGAACATTTCGGTGGTGCTAGGCTCCCCTGCAGGACGACGTTTGGGGACGGAAGATGGCTGAACTGGATGAGGAGCAGGCGCTTAATGTATGGAGAGAGCTTCTGCGAAGGCCGGAGGGCCGAGCCGACGCTGAAAGACAGTACGACATCCTCCTCCGAATTGCTTACGAGTACAGGCAAAAGGGGATCATCGATAACGCTGAATGGAGAGGGCTTGCTGAAGAGGCTGTGGCTTTCTACGCCCGATCAATTAAGGATGGATCGGACAAGAATTAACACCAAAAAAATAGAGAAACCCGCCTAGTGGCGGGCTTTGTATTGCGCAGGGGGGGCGCTGGATTGATTACCAATATTGCCCAACGGTTTCGCTCTGTGGGTTTTCAATCCCTGTCGAGCTAGCTGAATGTCCTCAAATATATGCTTAGCGAGGCTTTTTAACCCAGCTTCCCCTCGATAATCGCTTCTCACCAGACCCACCACTGCAAATGATTCCCCGGTCTCACCTGTTACCGTAAGTGAGGCAGTACCGTCACCCCAAAGAACACATTTGACCGTGCTGCCTGGTAGCAGGCGTCCCAAGGCATCCTCTATTTCGGCCCTACTTAGTCTATCCATGGCGCAGCCTCGGGTTCGTAGGGACCAGAGGATAAGCCAGAAATACAGTTCGTAATATGGTGGCGCTGTGCCTCTCTGGGTCAGCTTGTGCCGTCTGGAATCCGCCCTATCATCGGCCAACGGTCGTGGATGAATGCATATTCCGGAGGAGGGGAAGTGGTGACTATGTACACGCGCCGAGCATCGCCTTCACCTAGTATTAGGCATTCAAGCCCGAAGCCCTCGTTCATATCGAACCAGTGCGACACGCGCTCCGTATCTTTCTCCATGTAACGCTGCACGAGCCCCAGCGCTCGCTGCGGGTGATACTTCTCCCATCCCCCTCGTTCTACCGTCTCTAGTTTTGCCCACCCACCTGATGGGCCTGTGCCTTTCTCCTCTCGGCGGCGCCCCCATCGCACCCACCCAAGATCCGTCCCGTCCTGAAGAACCACGGGAATTGCTGCCTTGGGGTTCGGGAAATACACCTTGACCCGTTCATACGCTCTATTTTTGTCCGCCGCCTCAACTCCGCCGCACATCTTGCACCCCGGGTTCGCTGGTTGTGTCCAGTGGACCCCGGTATTTCGGAGGAAGTGTACCCAGGCATTTCGGTTTTTCGACGAACCCTAAGCCGTTGCAAGGTAGGCAGTCGTCACGCTCGCCAAACCGGTCCGAGCACGAAGAACACAGGACGAACCTCGCCAGCTCCGCAAATGGCCTGAGCTTTTCCATCAGCACCAAATTTCGATTTTCGCGTGCGACTTGCAGGGCATCGACAAGCCAACGGTAGACGTCTGGATCTTCAATGGGGGTGTAAACCACTCCCAGGATCATTCTTGCTGTCTCGACCAGATCAAACTGGCGACCATCATCCAAGGTGAGGACAAGCCCCTCAATCACGCCCGTGGTTGGCGACGCGCTGTAGATCAGCTTTAGCTCTTCACCTTGGCGATACACTTTTCCGTCGTAGGGACGGATGCGGCGGCCCTCGCTTTTCGCCGAAAATGTCGATTGACGAATCGTGCCCAGGTTTGAGGAGCCGTCTCGCGCGACAAGGTCGTAATGAGACGCGCTGTGATAGAGAACAGATGTCGATTGCAGCTCTTCAACTGCGAGCCAGTATGCGGAGTTCGCTAATTCGTCCATGCCAAACTGGTCGTCTTGATCAATCAACCGTTCCTCGGTCAACCTCGCGCTTGCCGAAAGCAGGCTGGACCGATACGCCTCAGGGTTTTGTAACCGGAAGTCGTGATCGTCGAGCGTATCGCGCCATTGCTGGATTCTCAGCGCTCTGGCTTGTTCAAAATTCATGGAGGTTCGCTTGTCTTGTACTGTATATGCATACAGTATTCGAGCAAATCAATCCTCGCGAGGGTTAGGCGACGAGCTGCTTCGACGGCAGCTTTCGGCCATTAGCTGCCTTTCACAAGCGACCGCCTTCGGCCAAAAGCAGTCACTCGTCCCACACGTTTTTTCGGGTTGGCATCACTCAGGTCGTGATGCCTTCATGTACCTTGGAACCGCTACTGACGGGTATGATCTAATCTGCACGGCTGAGTGGTGCTAGACCGCTTCTAGACGAACAGCGACGGTCATACCACGACCGTCGCCGTACGCTTTCAGACCTCTGTCTGTTCCGCCATCTCCAATGCTAGGCTCTGAACAGAAACAGCCCTTCACGCGTCTTACTCAGGTTCTGGATCACGCGCGGCCCTTTTGAGCGACTGGATCAGGCGCTTGAAGCCCTTGGTTTGAGCAAACTTTTTATAGAGAGCCGGGGTGATTTCAGACAACTTGGCAACAGCTTCCCCCATCGTATTCCTGAGCTCTGTCGAGTACCTGAACGCCGCGATCTGCTCGGCCTTCGCATCGAAAAGTTTAGCCAAGGCTGGAAGGCCGTCGGGGTTGCGGCTCAGGTACGCCAGGAACAGGACGATCCGTTGAACCTCTTGCGGATTAGACGGTTGAACATCCGGAATGAGGTGGCCATATTTCGATAACGGGATTGCGAAATCGTCAGGTTCCACGGACTCTGCGAAGAGCATCGTTCTCAATCGGATACCTATAACGTCACGCTGCTGGGCATCAAGCAACTTGAGCAGCGAATCCATCACGGCGTACTGGGCCGCTCCCCACTGCGAAGTCACGGTACCGTTCGCGAGGGAGTTGAGAACATCGATCAAGGCATCGCCGACAGCCGCGATCGACTGCATGGGCTCTTTATTGCTCACTATCCCATTCAGGATTACCTGGTGCTGTTTGGCCCCTGCCGAGATGATCTGTACCCATTTATCACGAGTCAGCTCCTCACTCGTGAGCTGCTTGAGTAGACCCGCCCGAGTTTTCGGCAGGACATTTTCATCCGCCTCCATGACGACACTGATCAATCGGACGTCCGCCTTAAGAGCGTCTTTGGAGGCTTCTGCAATAAAAACGTCCCAAGCTGTGAGCCAAATCGCTAAATCGGCCTCAGCAAGGCCAACCTTCGAAAGCGCCTGGGAAATTACACTAAATTTGGTAGTAACCCTGTCGCAGCTCAGGGGCCCAATACGCCGCTCTCGAATCAGGTACGCCAGGTAGGTCGCAACCGACTCGCCCACTTGGGGGTCGTCAACCAGTTGGAACAAAGCAGCTGTAGTAAGCGATGCGTTCGCCAGAGCCCGAAAGACTGACGACTCGAAAACACCATCCAGATCATCGAGCTTGGCGAGCAAATCGGCGTCGGCTTGCCGAATGTATGTCACCGCCGCCACCGCCTTAATCAGCGGACTGGTATTGTTCGCCAGCAACGTTGTGGTCGCAGCGCCGATGACCTGGTCGACATTCGCGGCCAACCCAAGTCCCAGCACCGCGCTATTTACTTCGCCTGCAGCACCTGTGAACTTTGCCAGGATGGCGACGTCACCAGCCGAGATACCACCGGTAATACCGCCGCCAAATTTGCGCTCGCCGTACAACCATTCGAGCGCAGGCACGACGCAATCAATCGGCAATACCGCTACACCCATCTGGTGATCAGCACAGCTGGCCAGCTGCGCATGTGCGTCTGGCAGACCCAGGTTCGCAAAGGTAAACCCACTGGCCTTGATCACTTTCAGGCGGGCGATATCAGGCAGCAGGTGCATCACATACTCGGAACGCTTAACAACGACCTCTTCAAACTTCAGCCCTAGCACTTGAAGGTAATTGTCGTATTCCTGCATGAAACTCCAGGCCGACTTCAGCTGTTCAGGATCGAACGCAGCGTTCAGAATTTTCATCAGGCTGGTTTTCAGCTGGCTGCCATGACCACTCAGTAGCTGCCCCTTCAACCCATGGCCTCTGCAATAACGTACGGATTCGTAGAACTCCTCAGACCCTGCTTTGGATTCGCCGAACAGTTCAAGTTGCGCGCTATTGATAAGCCTCAAGAGAGGCTCAATCCAGTCGCCTTCACGTGCCTGATGTGCCCCGGATATGGTTGGCAGCAGAGAAGCCAGCGATGGACGCAGAGATAGGAAACGCCTCATGGCGTCAGAGAAGCCGAACAGTGGAGTAAGCCCGCCCAACGCGTCGTGATCCTCGCTGGCAAAGGCTTCTGCCAATGGCGTGTCCAAAAGCTCAGCGATTGCGATATCACCCGTAGTCAGATAATGAATCTGCAGGAACTGGATCTGCCACCCGGTCTCCATGGAATCGCCAAGAGTGGCATCTAGCAGGGTTTTAGTGTCCATGACCAGCCCAGCTTGCTCCTCACCAATTCCTTTCTGATAGGTATCCGAGAAACCATCCGTGCGCAGTATCTCCACCAGCGAAAGGTCGGCATATTTGCAGAGCAGAAGATGGCTGGCGATAGCCAGGAGGCTGATCTCCTCCCCCACTACCAATGCTGTCGTGGCGATATCATTGATGAATTTCTTCTGCAGCCGGGGCGTGACCAGATTGTTGGCCATGGGACTGTGGCGCTGCAACAGCTGTGCGCACTGCTCGATGACGTTGCCGTCAACATCCGGGAAGCTATGATTCCACAACTGACGGAAGCCATCTTTCCAGCCCGAGGTGATGACCGGTGGAGAACGGAAAACCACCGGAAATTTTTTCGCTATGAAGTCCCTGGCATCGTACCGTCGATCACCTTCTGCCTTCAGGTATTCCGCAACCTTGTTTGAGCAAAACGGAACGATTACCGTCAGATTCGCAGCCTTGCTAGCGACCTCAATAAAGATCTCCAGGTCGCTCCACACCGACCGCAGGCTGTCCTTTGGCAGGCGATCAAGGTTGTCCAGGATGATGACATAACGCTGGTCTTCAACCACCTTCAGCTGTTCGAGAAGCGTCTTCTTGAGATCAAGGGACGTCACCTCCTTGCCAACCTCAATCTTCTCCTCAATATGATCGTCACTAGAGCCTTTAAACAAACTCAGAAGGCTCCATTTCTGAGCGCCTATCCGAACCTTCCTATGGCAAAACTTGGCAACGACAAGGATCAGCACCGGGCTGAAAAATGAAACGAGGTGCACGGCAATAAGCCACCAAAACGGGTCTTGCAACGTGTTGGTAAGCGCAGCGGCTTCGGGCGATGTCCCTGTGATGGCCGCATGGGAACTACGCGAAAGCGCAAAAAGCTCCCGGAATGAGCTGGCGGCAAAAAACAGGCTGGCGACCAGTGCCAACGCCCAGGCACTGACACGGCTCGTTGTTCGCTTGTTGTACTCGAACAAGCGTCCGAGGGCTCGATCGCGAGAGGCTTTCAGGGTCTCAGCAGCCCTGCTGACATGAGGCACTTCTTTGAGCACCTCATCGGTGAAAAGCTCGATGAAATTGCTCTTCGTCGAACCCTGGTAATTCTGCTCGCAGTCGAAAAACCAGACCCTGAAATCAGAGTCAGCAGCCGTCAGTTTTGCCTTCAGCATGCTCAGAATGGAGCTCTTACCGGAGCCAAACTCACCATCCAGGCCTACAACCTTTGAGGGGCTGTCACTCAGCAAATGACCGTGGATTGCGCTCGCCACCTTGTCATGGCTACCACCGGGGAACACGTCCTGAGTTGCAGGGTGTTCAGTATGGAAATTGATCAACCGCATAGAAGTCCTTTTATGCCATCCCTGCGCATCATTTCATCCCCGTGTGCAGGGAATGTCGATAGAGCCCGATTGCCCCTTACCAAGCGATTACATCGCATATGACGGCCCCCTGTAAAAACCACCATATGTAGTTATTAACCTGCCAAAAAACACAAGATAGTGACATATTGCATGTATGGCAAGCTGCCATGAACGCTAAACTTAAGTGGCATGCTTGGAGGCTTCTGGTAGAACGATTTTGCGTTCAAAAACAGCCGTACAGATCACCGCCAGCGTAGTTAAATCATCCAGAGCAGGGAGAGGGAATGAGCGAACAGACCGGGCCATCAAACGATCAGGACGTGGCGCTAGGAGCCGGACAGGAGCCGGACAGGAATTCTGACAGGGAGCCCGACATGGAGCTGGTTCTGGGAGCTCCTGCACCACCGGAAACGGTCATCGGTAACGAACCAGATCGCTCCCGGCTGGAATTTGCTTCTGTCAATGATTTCCAGCAGACCGAGATCAGCCGGCTGCTGGAGACCGTCGATACGCTCGACTTCTACTCGTTCGACTCTGAGCTGAGCGCACGCTCCAGGCAGGCGCTGGCGAACAAGAACTACAGCGGCTACCGGGCTTACAGAGTGCTCATGGTGGTGTGCTCTTACCATTTTTCTGTAGATCGCCAAGATGCCTTCGGCCCAAGGTTGATCAGGGATGGCATGCGCACGCCCATCCCCGCTGACATCGCTGGAGAGCAGAGCCAGGCGCTTGCCACTATTGCCGAAATGATCGACCACCCCCTCCTGCGAGCTCGGGTTGCGGATGTGGCTTGGTATAACCACAGAAACCTGCATCGAAGCGCCGTCTTGGCAATCACTTCCTACTGTCAAACGATCGAATTCTACTTGGACGACAAGCTCTCGTTCAGGTACGAGCCACCCTCTGGGCTGTCCTCCAAAGTCGTCGATCTGATCGAAAGGGCTTTCCACATCGTAGCCGGCACAGGCAAGCGAAAAACACCGCCCGAGATCGTGATCGCAACGTGGAACCGTCTTTACACCCATGCCGAGAAACTGAGGTGTTTCACGTCGCTTGATCGATTGGCTCGGCTAGGCCAGTCCTTCAACCTGATCGAATGGGCGCAAGTTGCACAGGATGCGGAGAGGTCGGCAAGCGCAGCCGCTGCCAGCGACTACGCCATGGCCGTCAAAGTCGTGTGGGAGCTTGCCGCCCTCGCCCATCATCAGTCCAAAGATCACGCAGGCTTCAAGCGCTGCAAGTTAAAGTCGATCGAGCAGACGCTCAGGATGCGAGAAGGCGTCGACAGCTTCATGGCCAGAGCCAGCTGGACGCGGGATGCCATACGGGAGCTTCGCGCTATTCCAGGCATGCAAGCAGAACTGGAAGCGTTGAAGGCCGAGTTGCTGGAGCTGCAAGCGCAGGCTGCTCACGAATTCTCTTCCTTCCAGATCCCGATGGATTTGAGCGAGGAGCGCCAAGGCACCATCAATGTCTTCAAGGATCTGACGCTTCCAGAATTCCTCTACACATTTGCCCGGATCTGTGAGGTACCGGAGAAAATGGTGCTGCACACGGACATCATCCGTGACCGTAGCGACTCACTCCTGTCCGACCTCTTCAACGGACAGATCTACACCGACGTCCTGGGCCGGGTCGTCACACAAGCACCGACCATCAATCTAGACGACACGCCGCCTCCTGAGTGGTATGACCATGAGAGCCTTCGCTACTTGGACATTCAGTACCAAATGTGGGTTGAAAGCCGAGTAAAGCCGGCCGCCCAAATCCTCATGAGCAAATTTTCTGTCGACGATCGACACCTGATGGCCATCGTGTCAGCCAGCCCATTCGTGCCGTCAGGGTTCGAGCACATTTATGCCCTGGGCCTCGCGCGCTTCCTTCAGGGCGACATGGTGTCCGCCTGCCATCTGCTGCTCCCACAGCTCGAAAACTCGCTACGCCATGTGCTCAGTGACGCTGGAATCGATACATCGAAACTGGACGAAGAATTGCTGCAAGAAGACCGGTCGCTCAGTGGGCTGCTGAGTAACCGACGAGAGCAGTTAGAGTCGGTTTTCGGCATCGACCTGATCTACACGATTGACCTGCTTTTCAATCTCAAAGGCGGCCCGTGCCTGCGCCACGAAATAGCACACGGCAAGCTGGCATCTGGTGCCTGCTACCTGCATTCCAGCATCTACGCGTGCTGGCTCATGTACTACCTGATGTGCTTGCCGCTGCAGCGGTGTTGGAGCACCCATGTCGCCCCGCAGCTAGAACGTGCTTCACTCTAGCCAATGTCAGCGTTTACTGAACGGCTGCTTTTGGCCGAGAGCGGTCATTCAGGCGTCATCAAAACCGCCAAGGTCATCTTAATGAACTCTTCATTCCTATCAATCGTATCTAGAGCGCCACGCACATTGTCGGCGACGTCAGCTGAGCCGCGCGCCTCCACCCAGTTGGTCAGCTCGAGAATGGCTGCCTCAAGGGCAAGCTGGTTTTCATTGATTTTAAATAGCAGGGAAGGGAGAAGGTCAGAATTTGGCATAGGCAGCTCCTGAATCATGGAGTCAGGTTAGCAGCTCGTGAGGAGGATGGCCGGTCGGGCCGAGGGAGGAGGGAGAACTGTAGGAAAATACAGCGCTAAGTTATTGATTTTTATGGGGGGCTATAGCTGTTTTTGGCAATGCGGCAAACACCTATTTTTCTTTTTAGATCAATGGGTTAGTATGGAAGTACGGTCACCTTGACATGGTGGGGGTCGTTGGTTCGAGTCCAATCGCGCCTACCAAACAAAATCCGCTCTGCTGGGCGGTCTAGAAGGGCTCACCGAAAGGTGGGCCCTTTTTTGTTGTCTGCGGATTTTACAGCAGGATTTTGCCCCTTTTATTGGGCGGACCTCGATTACATAAGGATATGGTCATGCGGGTTGTCGGTTTCGTAACTTTTTTTGCTGGAGCACTTGCTGGCTGCTCTGGAATACCATCAGTTCCCTACGAAGAGCCTGCTCAATCAGAGGGCACGGCGCGTGTACGCGTTATCACGAACTCCGACGTGTTAGGCGATAGCATCGTCGGCGGTTGTGCTCCTGCTACCCAACATAAAATGGCTGAAGCTGGACGTTTCGGGCAGGATGGAACGGCGAACATCAATTATCCGCAGTATCCCCTGAAGTCGGCGAGCTTAGGCATGCCGCAGAGAGTTTGGCCCACTCTGACCCAGTACATCCCTGCGCTTCGGAGGGGGGAAGGGGTATACAAGGAGATCGTAACCGAATATCGCGTCAGGACGGATCTGCCTTTCCAAATCGCAACCCGGGGCGCGACCATTGCTGGCAATGGCAACACTTACCGAACCTGCGGTGGCCGGGCGCTCGTCTACAAGCTGGAGCCGGGAAAGGACTACGAAGCAGTGGTAGGGGTCGATAGCAGTCCAAACAAAGATGGCGACCAAGCGCTTATTTGCATGTTGGCGGTTCTCGAACTGAGCGCGGTGCCTGGCACTTCAATTGTGATTCCCCAAAAGTTG
Source organism: Pseudomonas sp. HB05 (assembly GCF_016756915.1). Lineage (NCBI taxonomy): Bacteria > Pseudomonadati > Pseudomonadota > Gammaproteobacteria > Pseudomonadales > Pseudomonadaceae > Pseudomonas > Pseudomonas sp. HB05. Next base: position 12,546 of record NZ_JAESPG010000023.1, on the reverse strand, counting down.
ACGCCTGCTGCGGCTCCGCAGGTGGCCTGCAAAATTTGATGACAGGAAAATAAGCAGGATTTGGCCTTAATTGCGATGATGGCAGCAATGAAGCAAGTCGTGCTTGCTTGGCAAATGGAAGGATAGGGGAGTTATGACAAGCTGTTTGAGGACGCTCGGAGCTAACCTCGCTAACAGTGTAGTGATCCCCGCCGCTTGGTTATCGGGGCTTGCGACGACAGGACTCTTGTGGGGCATGATACGGTTTTCGCCCGATAAGCTTACAGTCGAAGGACGTCAGCTCTTCTTGGCTTCTATTTCTATTTTTTGCCTCTCCATATGGCATTTGATACGGCGCAAGCGGCGAGCAAAAGTTCTTGTAGCATCCATCAACCTAAAAGAAGGTCTGAGCCTTGACGATAATCAGTTGCTCGGCTTTCCAAACCCCCTATTTTTTGTGTTTGACCCCTCCAACAAGAAACTCGCTCAATGCCAAAGCGCCACCGGCGATTATCAAATTCAAGACTTCACGTGGGTAACAGGCTGGCAGTGTGAGTGGCAACAGATTGACAGCAAGGTATCGGGCGGCGTTCTTCAAATAGTCGAAGGGGCAGGCACGAGCGTTCCAGCCGACGAAATTCGGCGCAGATTCATAAGATTCTCTCTGGTTTTGACGGTTGCCGATGCAGGTCATCCTCTGCTCCGTTTTCCAATGAGCCGGAGCGCAGCTGAAGGGTGGTGTGCCCGGTGCAATGTATTTTTCAAGCGCTGAATACGAAGCATCACAGCAGAAGATAACTATCTTTAAATCTCGCGACAGCGCCAAAATGAGCGCCGCGAAAGGCATTGGCGCAAATTCCTACACAAATCTCAGAAGCCAGCACATTGCAGCATTGAGATTGCGTCTAGAGGCGCTTCGGTGTCGATGAGCAGGGTTGCGGGATGCAGTCGGTGCCGGTGATGGGCATGTAGGCTTTCTCGTCCCTAGCCGGGGTCCTTGGCGATCTGCGCCTTGCCGCGGGCCTTGGCTACATAACCAATCGCTCGGAGGAACTCTTCGCTGTCTCCGTCAGCCAACACTTGGGAGAGGTATTGACTGATTGCTTCATCGTTATCGAGCAGCGCGGCCATATCAAATGTCGTCAGGTTTTGGCTCATGTTCAAATCTCCTTTGCCAATTTTTTCGCTCGCCGAATATCAGCATTTTGTGAAGATTTGTCACCACCTGCCAATAGCACGATGACCACTCCACCGCGCATGGTGAAATAGACTCTGTACCCAGCGCCTACGTCCACGCGCAACTCTGAAACCCCATCTTCGTTTCAAAGATCACCGATTTCCCGCAATCACCCCACGCATATACTGATTCAAATCCCGCAGATCCATAACGCTCCAAGCATGTGGTGGTAACCGTACCCCATTCTCTCGCAACGTCTTCGGAATCAAGTCGCCATTCGGACGAAGGATTATCGATGACACAATTACGCCCGGATAATCACTCAGCCGCTTTTTGAAGGCGGACGTCGTGAGGTCAGGTGTGGGAGGGTTGCTTTTTCCAGCCAGTGGTCCCGTTGCCTTGAGGTCTGTTCCGTGACACATGGCACATCTCTGCAAATAGAGTTTTTCGCCGTTGACGTTATCTGCGAAGGAAGACGAAGGCTGTATGAGCGATAAGATTCCTAGCGCAGCAATGAGTAGCTTTCTCGCAATCGGCGAAAAAGTGCTCGGCAAGCATTTGCTCATGAGGACCGTCCATGGTTCGAAGGGGCCACAGGATGACGCATCTACCCGCTGGCTTGCAAAAATAGATACCCTCCATGACGGACGCCCGCTAGCATGACGACGCTTCGTAGGAGACGGAGCGGTCCATTGCCATTAAAAAGGAGCGTCGTACTTTGAAAACCATTGACCGGATTTTGCTGGGACTGGGTCTGTTGATTCCTCTTTGGTTGTTCGCGGGTGTGGCGCTGACGTCGCTGGGCTATCCGGGTTATAGCCATCTCGACCAGGCGATGAGTATGTTGGGCGCGGTAGGGGCTCCCACGCATGGTTATTCGGCCTGGGTGAATAACTTTCCGCTGGGTGTGCTGTTCGTACTGTTCGCGATAGGTTTGATACGCAACTTCGGGGGATCGCGCCTCGCCCTGTTCAGCGCCGTTTTAGTATTGCTCCATGGCTTGGCGAGCTTTGCTGCTGGCTATTTTTCGTGTGATCAGGGATGTGCGCCGGCGCAGCCTTCAATTTCCCAGCAGGTTCATAACCTGGCGGGTTTGATCATGTTCGTCACGCTGACGCTGGCCATAGTGTTGTGGACTTTCCTCGGCAAACGACTGTTGTCGTCACCTGGTTTCGGAAGGTTCTCGATGCTTTGCTTGATCCTGGCTGTCGTGACGGTCGCGATGATGTCCAAGGCATTCGCCGAAGGGCATGGATTTGGCCTGTACCAAAGGCTTAATTACGGCGTATGCGTCGTGTGGATTGCGGCCTTGGCATGGATCGCTCTTCGTGTTGAAGTGACCCCGGCAAGCGTCCGTTAATGAGCGCCTTATAACCCATCTGCCCCGGCGGACATACTTGACCTCCATCTCACCGATTTTTGGATAGGGAAATCAATGAACAACTCCAAGCTTTCGATTGCACTGTCCTGTGCTGTTGCTCTTTTGATGTTGAGCGGATGCGCTGCTTCCGTCAAAAGCGGCGGGACAGAAACGCTGGTCATCCAGGAGTCAGCCAAGCAAAACCTGCTGGTGAACTTCCAGGGAAACAGCCAGGTTCAACAGAACGAGGACTGGCCTCGCTTGAAACAGGAATGGCGCGATGCCCTGCAAGCCGAAGCGACTCGCGCTGGCTATAGCCTTGCGGAAGGCCAGGCTTCGAGTCCCGGGGGCAAAGAGGGTGTCGGCATCAAGATCAACGTGAGCAATTTCCGTTATCTGACGCCTGGCGCACGCTACGGCGCAGGGGTCATGGTGGGGAATGCGTGGGTCAATTCCAGTGCAGATTACTCGGACTTGAAATCAGGCCGCCTGATCGGCACCCGGACGTATGACACGTCGTCGTCTGCCTGGGAAGGCGTCATGTCGGCGATGACCAAGGAGCAGGTCGAGGCTATTTCCCAGAAAATCATCAGTGACATCAAGGGCGCAAAAGCCAAGTAAGGCGAGGAGCCCGGTTCGCTTTCAATCTTTGTTCGGTTTTCTGGAAAAAAGCGCCATGCCTTTTGGGGCGGCTTCGCCCGAAGCGTCGGACCGTCCCAGCGGGAGCAAGCTCCCTCGCCACGGGATTTTTTGTGTCGCGCCTCAGGCAGCCATAGGCCAACCAACGCGCGCTGCACGGCGGAGGCTGGCCTTGACAACCAAGCGGTGAAACGGAGCAATAACAAAAAGGTAGGCCCGGCCCAGACGGTTGTGACAATGGACCACGGTTGAAAACACCAGTTGGCGATTGCCCTCTGGCTCTGCCTCTCCTGAACACAGGATCGATATCCGGAAGTCGAGGTGCTTGTCGTCCTCTCCCAAGACGATTTCGGTCTGGTTCGTGCTGTAGACCTTGAAGATTTGAATCCGATCAGCAAGCGTCGCCAGATGCCTGGCTGTCTTGAGACCAAAGCAGGCAGCGATGGTGTCTCGGACTTTCATGAGCCATCCGATCCAGGATGGTTGGTTGGAAAGGATGAATCGAGCCAGCGAATCTGGATCGCCGGATGTGCCCGCAGGTAGCCGAATCGCAAAAGCGTCCGCCAGGTTCATCGACTTGTAAAGGTGCGTGATGCCGGACCTTGAGGGGACTGGCACGGACGTGATGAGCTCAAATTTTCGGGGCATAGGGGATCTCTCCTGAGTGCTACTACCAATTAGACGACATGCCTTGTCGCTTTTTTGTTGGGATGCTCCCATTTCTGCTTGTCGGATACTGAGCCCGATCAAGGCATCATAGAGCGCTTGCTGACCTGCTGGTAGAACAGGAAGTAATGTCGCACGGCGCTTGTCGACATCGAACCAGGATTCGATCAACCATCCCACCAGATAGAGCGCCGAAAGGCATCCACCCGCGGTTGCCACATTCCCTTGGCATACAAGCGGCTGGTCCACGGATTCGAGTCCCAGGGCTTGCAAGCCCGATCGTGCATCCGGGTGCGTAGTTGCCCGGCCGCTGAGCAGCCCAAGCCGTTCGAGAATGAAAGCTCCAGCGCAGATGGAGCCGATTCGCTGGCGTCTGGGGTCAAGTTCGAACGATGGCAGGAAATCCGGGGCGGCCAGTGCGGCGGGTATCCCTTTCTTGCCGCTGACGAACAATACCGCGTCGGCGCTGTTGGCCTCGGAAAGCGGACCGTGCACTGAAACAGGCAGGCCATGGGCCGAACGCACGATAGCGCTGGAAGCCAATATTCGGACGTGCCAGTCTTTGGTGTTGCGGCCCAAGATGTCCCACATCAGGAATAGGTCGATATCCGTGAACTGGTCGAAAGCAACTAGAACGATTTTCTTCAAGGCGAGCTCCATCAAAACTGCTGGCGTATGAAACGCAACGGCCATCTTTGCCGGTGTTCGCAAGGTATCAATCGGTTGCGCGCCATACACAGCCTGTATGGTGCGAAATAGGAGCGAAATAACGAATGGAAAAACTAACGCGTAACCATTGGATCGCGGCTGGTTTTGAGGCACTCGACCAGGTAGGGCATATTGGCATTTCAGCCGAAAGTCTATCGCGCCGATTGAATGTGACGCGCGGATCGTTCTATCACCATTTCCATAATCGCGAAGATTTTGTCCGCACTTTGCTAACCGCCTGGGAAGAAGACTACACGGAGCGCATGCTCGCTTATGCGGGGGAGGGGCGTAGCGCGGGCGATACCTTGAAACGCTACTTGAGCATTGCCGCTGAGAAACAACCTGGCCGGGAAATTTCCATCCGCGCCTGGTCGCTGCACGATCCGTTGGTAGGCGAGTTCCAGCAGCGAGTTGACACAACACGACTCGACTTCGCGATACGAACGGGTCGCCGCTTGGCTCATCTGCCAGGCGAAGCAGAAGTGATTGGTCATGTGGCCCACCTGTGCCTGATTGGCGGACAACAATCAGGGTTGCGGCGTGATGCCGCTCGCTTCAACAGTTTCGTGCATCGAGCCTTTTCGCTTTTCGAAGGGGTCTTCCACTCGTCGCGGACATAGCACTTCCTATGTAAGCAAGCCCTCTCATACGTATGCGCAGAACTGCGCTCCAGACAGGAGAGGGATTATGGTGATTGATAATAACGGTCCGGAAGCGCCATATCCGGGGCCAGATGAGAAAGCGCCTGATACGGGCAAAGGACATGGTTCCGGTCTTGAGCAGGCTGAGTCTGAGCCAAAGCAGGGCACTGGCGAGAGGCCTGAAGATTGGAATCCGCCGCCTGGAAACCCCGGGTCCGACCAGGACGCCCAGACGAATCGTGGCAACGGTGGTGCGAAGTAGGCTTAGGCTGGCGCTGATTATTCACAGAGAGTCGGCCATCTGGGCTTGAGCGTGGCGCTCTGCGATGCTTAGGTGCACCGTCGGGTGCCTCGTGGTATGCCTGTAATGTGAAAGCGCCGACCCACCTTGAAGAAAGCATCAGTGAACATGCCAAAGAAACAACCAGACGACAAAACGACAGCCAGTGCTGCCGAAATCGAGCGATCTATCCTGGCGCTCAACAAGATGGCTGAGCGCCTGTGGGGAGATGGTCGGGAAGCCGAGGCACAGGCACTCTTAAAGGCGCTGGATGCGTTAAACCGCGCCCTTGACCGCATAAGGATAGGGGAAAGCCGTAGAGTGCTTCATTGAAGGCCCGGTTTGGTGCCGGGCTTGTTTGTGGTCAAGCGTGTGCTGCTCGTTCAAACACTTCGTCCGCCCACTGGTTCAGGCTTTTGCCAGCGGCTTGGGCTGCAATGGTAGCCGCGGCGTGCACTTCCGGGCGGATGCGCAGCATTACCTTCCCCGAAGCGGGCTTCTCTGGGCTGATACCTTGCTCGGCACAGTCCGCCAAATAATCCTCAATCGCGGCAGCAAATTCCGCTCGTAGCTCCGCCACTGAGTCGGCATGGAAGCTGATGATGTCACGGACGCCCAGGACCCGGCCGACAAAGATGTCGTCGCGCTCATCAAACTCAACTCGGGCTGTGTAACCCTTATAAGTCATGCTGTTCATAGCTCTACTCCTGCCCGCTGGAAAAATTCACGAGCCTCTTCTACCTGATATTTCTTGGCTTCCTTTCCGGGGTGCGGCCGATGACAGCGTCACTGGGCCTCTCGTAGCACGAGCTTGACCCGCGATCCTTGGCGTTCCAACACTTTACCGCCCAAATGGACGACTAAAGCCTCAATGTCAGCAAACACTACCGTCGCGCTGGTTGTGTGGTAGATCGCTTCCCAAATTTTCCGGTGCCTGTTGTTCATTTTGCTCATGCTATCAAAAAAAGATAGCAGGATCCTACCAGTACTGTTCTCACCGAGGTTTGACGCAGGGACGGAATTTTCATTTCGGCATTTTTCCGAGGAAATAGCTCCGTCTCCATCTTCCATCCTGATGTGGCTCTCCGTGAAGTATCACCTTGTCCTGCAACAAACTTCTTTGATGGTGCTATCCAACTCAACCAACATTCCGCCCCAACACCCACTCACTAAAAGCCCGCACCTCCACCTGCCGCTCCCGCCCCGGCACGCACACCACCGTATACCGCGCCCCCGCCAAACGAACCTCAGGCCGGTAATCAATCAACTCCCCACGCGCAACCGCGTCGGCAACCAGCACATTGCTGGCAAGCACCAGCCCGTGCCCCGCGACCGCCGCCTGCAAGGCATGCTGTTCCTCGTCATAACGTCGAAAGCGCGCGTTCTCCAGCCAGCCCAGGGTGCCGGCCTTGGCGCACCATGCAGCCCAATCGACCGCGACATTTGCGCTGCTCAGCCATGGCACGTCGATGAGTTCGACGGGCGAGCCCGCTGTGGGCGGTTGCCAACCGGGTTGGCAATAAGCACCAAAGTATTCATCCAGTAGAGGTTGCTCGAACAGGTGAGGATCTGGCGCGAAGAGGGCCCGGATCGCCAGGTCGATGCTGGCGTCACGTTGTAGGTCGACCACGTCGTTGCTGCTGTGCAGCCTGACATCAATCTCCGGATGCAACCGATGAAAGTCTCCGAGCCGAGGTATCAGCCACAGGCTGGCGAACGCTGGCGTTGTGCTCACCACCAAGGACTGTGCGGTACACGACGGCACCAGCATTTGCAGGCCGTGTTGGATATCGAGCAGGGCGCGGTGCAGGTACGGCTGGAGGCGTTCGCCGTCAGCGCTCAGGCGCACGTTTTGGCTGGAGCGTTCGAACAGTCGCACGCCGAGAAACGCTTCGAGGCTTTTGACCTGATGGGAGATCGTCGCCGGGCTGACATTCAGTTCCTGGGCCGCCGCCTTGAAGCTACCCAGCCGTGCGGCGGATTCGAAGCCGCGCAACGCGGTAAGGGGCAGTTTGGCGAACATGGGCGGGAAGGTTACTCAGGTTGAGCGTGGCTCAATTTAGCTCAATTGAGCGTGAGCGCTCAACTTGCCAGGCTGTGGTTCCTTCTCGGTTCCTGGAGTCCATCGATGCAAGGCGCAGCTCGCAGAATTCTTCAGGCCATACTCTATGAGGCCGGTGGTGTGCTTTTTGTCGCGCCATCCCTTGCGCTCGTCTATGGGCAGGGCATGGCCTATTCGACCCTGCTGTCGCTGGTGATTTCTGCCGTTGCGCTGGCCTGGAACATGCTTTTCAACGGCCTGTTCGAATGGTGGGAGCGGCGTCAGCGCAGCCGCCATCGCAATTGGCAACGTCGACTGCTTCATTCCCTTGGATTCGAGGGCGGCTTGACGCTGATCCTGACGCCGGTGATTGGAGCCTGGTTGGGTATCAGCCTGTGGTTGGCGCTGGTGACGAACCTGGGCTTGTTTGTATTTTTCTTTTTTTACTCGCTGGTTTTTCAGTGGATATTCGATCGAGTGTTCGATGTTCCGCTTTCGGCGCAGGCGCGTTCTGATTGAACTGCCGGCGCGATGAACACGGCGGATTCCTAATCACTCGACCGTGCAAACCCAATGATGATCCTGCCGATAGGGTGCGCGGATAAACGCCACGTCGGATACCAGTACCATCCCGCGTTCTTGAAGTGCTTCGGTCAGTTGTACGAGTGTCTCTGCTTCGATAGTCATCGCTGTTACCTCGTCAGATTACTGCGTTCATAATTGTTGACCGAACGTCACGGCGGGTAATTCATTTTCTCTAACAGGCTTATCGAGGGGCGCGAATACCTACAAAAAAGCCCTACAGTCATGTAGGGCTTTTAGATTATTTTTTCAGTTGCCTGCGAACATCTTCGGCTCCTGCCCCAACGGCCTTGACCGCTGCCTTGAGTTCGTCTTCGGTTACGCCGAACTCTTTTGTCCAGTATCTCAGTTCCCACTCTTCGGAAGTGTTGATGCGGCTCCGGTCTCGCGGTCCGCGGTTGCTCAAGTCGTCAGCCATTTTCGAGCTCCTTGGAAGAAAGCCTGGTTATCCCAGGCGACTTCCAATAGACAATCGGGCTTGACGGTTTGCGCCATTTTTATGCGCACTGACGATTAAACCCGTTATCAGAGGCGCATGCCCTTGAGCGGATTCCAGTCTTGCTCGCCTTTGATTTCTTTCAAGTAGTAAGCGTAGTTGGTCATCAGCGCGTACATCATCGACATCGCGACGTTCAGGCCCATGCTCAAAGGTCGGGGGAAATCCATGCCGATAATGGCGAAGACCACGCTCAATACGATGTTGATCGCCAGGAAAGCCCCAAGCAGGGCCAGGTTTTTCTTCCAGAGTCCCAGGACAAACAGGTAGATCGGGCCGAAGAAAAACGCGATCACGTTGGCGTTGATCAATATTTTTTTCTTGAAATCCGGCAGCGTCTTGACGGCTTCCTTGTAGCGCGGGTCGTTGGGTGCGCCATAGGTTTCAAAGAAGTCAAAGCGTTCTTGCCATTTGGCGCTGTATTTGTCGGTGCTTTCCACGTGCTCGGGGGTGCTCATTTTTATCGTTCCTTGTTTTCCATGAAAGAATTCGTTCTCTCGAGAGGTCGCGCGACTTTGAAGCAGTTTTTACTGTCCGCTTTATAAGCGTTCGCGCACGAAAATACCGCACTGGCTGTTTAGCTGACTCGCTGATCTGTGATGGGCATCACGGTAGATCCTGCGGACGCAGGCATGGCGCTTGGGGGAAGGCTAGAGAAGTTGAAGGCAGGCGAACGTGACGCGCCCGTTGTATAACGGGCGACAGGTTGATCAAATACTAGGGCAAACCGTCAAATCACGGCCTCGGCAAAAACATGCTCCGTCGCTATGGTCAAGAAGTGCAGCGGCATTTCATGTGTAGGCTGGGTGGACGGCATTTCAAAACTGCCCACTATCTGGCTTTGAAGCGCATTCAGCCGCATCGACTCTTCTTCCTTTAACTTTGCCATTCTCGCGTGGTTCGCTGCGATTTCGTTGAGAGTTGACACGGTACATCTCCGGTGGCTGACCAAGCGTTGAGAATTTGCTGCCGCGCCAGGAAGACGTCGTCCTGCGCTGCTACCACGGTCCGCTGCAAACCTTGAGCCAGACACGCCCGCGTGACGTTCGCGAAGTTTCAAAGGCGACCAGTGGCCGTCGAGGCCGGCAACGTTTCAACCATGCCTCAGAAATAAGTCACTGATAATACAAAACCAAGTCAATCAACCTGTGGCGCAGGGTGGCGGCGTTTTCGGGCAACAGTGGACCAGGTCGGGCCGGCGAATGACGTAAGCGTGATATGGAACTAATATCACCGTTAGTCTCTATATCTTTACAGGGGACATCCCCTTTTTGAGAGAACTGCCATGTTCAAATCGCGCTCGTTGATTGCTGCAGTCACCTGTTTCGCCTTGGCCGCGGGCCCTGGGATTGTTGTGGCGGACCCGGGTAACGGCAAGGGAAACGCTCAATTCGATCAAGGCCAGGGGCAAGGAGGCAAGGGCGGACAGGGCAACAAGGGCGGACAGGGAAATGCTGGCAATAAGGGTAACCAGGGCAGCCAGGGAAACTCCGGTAACAAGGGCAACCAGGGTGGCAAAGGCAACCAGGGCGGTGGCGATTGGCATAACGGCCCGAGCATCGATCGTGGCGGCATTCTTGGCGTGATTGGCGGTTATCGCGATTACTGGAGCCCAGGCCCGGCACTGCCGCCGGGTATCCAGAAGAACCTGGCCCGTGGCAAACCGCTCCCCCCTGGCATCGCCAAGAAGCTCGACGGGCGTTTGCTGGGGCGTTTGCCGCACTATGACGGTTATGAATGGCAGCAGGTTGGCACGGACTTGATTCTGGTGGCGATCGCCAGCGGTATCATCTATGAAGTGCTCAACGGTGCGTTCGACTGATCCGTTGTTCCAATGAAATGGCAGCTTGTGGGAGCGAGCTTGCTCGCGATGGCGTTGTATCAGTCACCTCATCATCGGCTGAACTGACGCTATCGCGAGCAAGCTCACCCCCACACAGGATTTGTGTCAGCTTTCAGATTGTCGCAGGCGCTTGTACAAGGTGTTGCGGCTGACTCCGAGGCGCCGCGCCAGGTGGGAAATGTTCCCGCCCACCGCCTGCAACTGGCGGTTCAGGTCTTCGGCATCGTTCAGGTCCACCGTCAGTGGCTCCGGCGTCTCCACCGGTTCCATTTCCAAGTCAACGAAGAAGTCGTCAGGAAGATGCTCCGGGCGGATCGGCTGCTCCTCGGCCATGGCCAGGGCAACTTGCAGCACACTGCTGACTTGCCGCAGATTGCCCGGCCAAGGATGTTGCTCGAACAACTCCAGGACTTCACGGCTCAGGCCAGCCCATTGGGTCGGCTCGCGGTGGTGTTCCCAAAGGCGTTTGAACAGCGCCTGCTTGTCGCTGCGTTCGCGCAGCGGCGGCAGCTCCAGGGTCAGGCCGCCGATGCGGTAGTACAGATCCTCACGAAACCGCCCCAGTTGCACCTGTTCACGCAGCGAGCGGTTGGTGGCGGAGATGATGCGAATATCCACCGGGAAAAGCTCGGCGCTGCCCACCGGTTGCACGCATCGCTCCTGCAACACACGCAACAGACGGGCCTGGGTCGGCAGCGGCATGTCACCGATTTCGTCGAGGAACAACGTGCCGCGATCCGCCTTGCGGATCAGGCCAATGCTGCCCTTTTGATTGGCGCCGGTGAAGGCGCCTTTTTCATAGCCGAACAGTTCCGATTCCACCAGCTCGGCGGGAATCGCCGCGCAGTTGACCGCGATGAACGGTTGCTTGCAACGCGAACTGGCCTGGTGCAGCGCTTTGACGAACACTTCCTTGCCGACGCCGGTTTCGCCGTGGATCAGCAGCGGAATATCTTTTTCCAACAGGCGTTCGGCCTGCCGCACGGCTTTTTCCACGCGACTGTCGCCAAAGTGCAGAGAGTTGAGACTGATCCCGGTGTTGGCCGGCGCTGGCGTCGGCGAGGGCGTCGGTTCGGCGAAAATGCGTGGCTTGACCGAAAGCTGTTTCGGCCGCTTGAGCAGGCACTGGAAGCGATTGCGTCCGGACGCCTGCAAGGCGAACGGCAGGCCGTCGGGCTGGTTCAACAGCTCCATCAGCGAGACCTTGAACAGGCTTTCGATGCTCACCCGCGACAGGCTCAGGCCCAGCAGATTGTCGGCGCGGCGATTGGCCGACAGGATTTGACCGGTTTCATCGAAAATCAGCAGCCCGGCCCATTGGCTGTCGAGGTTGTTCAGCCCGGTGTTGAACGTCAGCTGGAAATGTTCACCGCGAAACAGGTTGAGGATCAGCCGGTTCTCCACGGTCTGGCTCATCATCTTGACCATGCCCAGGGTGTGGGAGGGCGGCAGATAGCTGTCGCTGGAGACGTCCAGCACCGCGATGACCTTGCGTTCGGCGTCGAAGATCGGCGCCGCGGAACCGGTCATGAAGCGGTTGGCCTTGAGGAAGTGTTCATCATGTTCGATGTGCACGGCCTGCTCGCAGGCCAGCGCGGTGCCGATGGCGTTGGTCCCGGTGCAGCGCTCCATCCAGCTCGCGCCGGCGCTGAAGCCATGGGCCAGTTTCGGGTCGATGAAGCGCTGGGTGCCCCAGGAGGTCAGGACCTGGCCTTGATGGTCGGCCAGCATGATCAGGCAATTGGAATTGCTCAGGATGTTCTCGTAGTACGGCAAGACTTCCTGGTGGGTGGTCTGCACCAGTGAATGCTGGCTCTCCAGCAACTGGGCGATGCCGTCGGCCGGTAGTTGATCGAACGCAGGCACGCTCTGGTGATTCAGGCCAAAGGCACGGCAACGGGACCAGGAAGCCTGGATGATGGCCTCGTGGGTCAAGGCAGGAGCAGGTGCGGCCATGGGGCACTCTCGCAGGAGCTGTTTTTATTGTTGTGGCAAGTCTCGCACAGGTTCCTTGTGCTGGGGCAGGCCTGAATATCACTTCATACACAGATCCTGTGGGAGCGAGCTTGCTCGCGATGGCGGCGTGTCAGTCACATCAATGCAACTGATCCACCGCCATCGCGAGCAAGCTCGC